>JAQTYP010000551.1 GCA_028688235.1 Methylomonas sp. | reverse complement strand
CATCCGATGTCGTCGTCGAAATGATCAAACAATTGCGCGCCCTGGACACCTACGACACCTACGAAGGTTGGTCCGTGGAAAAAATCATCGATCCCATCGTGATGACCAAGGAGCGCAAAAGGGAAATCCCCATCGTCGGCGATCCGGATGAAATCACGTTGGCCAGGGTCAAGGCCTATTACAACAGCATCGCCTCGTTGATTGAGAAACGTTCGGGCTATATGGCGGTTCCCGTCATCAACATCACTCACGAAGGTTTCGGCCGGGCATTCGTGCTGGTCGGCAAGTTGATCGTCGTGGACAAGACGCTGCGCGACGTTCACCGCTTCGGCTTTCCAAGTCTCGAAGACCTGTCGGTCAAAACCGAAGCCATCATCGACAAGGCCGTTGCATTGATAGAGCAATTCAAAGAAGTGGCGGAAGCTTGAGGAGTTGTGCCATGACCGACGAAGAACTGAAAAAACTGGAAAAAGAAGTCAAGAAAAACAAACGTCTGGCCGGCGAAGCGGCGATGGAACTGCACGATTTGATAGAGGACAGATTGCCGGATGCCTACGGTGAATTGATGGCAGTCGCCCAAAACACCTACGACGCTTGCAAGGCTTGGGACGAAGCCAACAAAAAACTACTGGCCGCTACCGGCGCCACTGCTTGAGGATAGAAACATGAGTGAATTTGTTACCGGCGTAACCTTCGGCGGCAGCGTCTGGACGCCATCCTACGTCAGCGACATCAACCAGCGCAATTGCATAGGCTGCGGACGCTGTTTCAAGGTCTGCCCCCGCGATGTATTCGATTTGATCGAAAAAGACGAAGCCTTTGCCGGCGGGGATTTCGACGACGATTACGGCGATTTCGAGGACGATGACGACAACAGCATGGTCATGAGTCTGAAAAATCCGGCCGATTGCATAGGCTGCGAGGCTTGCTCCAAGGTCTGTCCCAAGGAGTGTTTCACGCATCAGCACAAAGTAGCGGCTTGATTTAAGCCACTGGCGCGGCGTTGTGTTTCGAAGTCGGTTCTCGCGCCGACATTAAAACAAGCCGCGCCTGCGATTTATCATTTTCATCATACGATTTAGGAAACTTAAGATGCCTAGACCCGAGAAACACGTATTCGTCTGCACCCAAAACCGCCCGCAAGGTCATCCTCGCGGTTCCTGCGCGGCCAGCGGCTGCGCCGAAGTCATGAACGAATTCATGAACGAAATTCAGGCCCGCAATCTTTTCGAAAAAATCGGCCTGACCAATACCGGCTGTATGGGCCCTTGCATGATGGGGCCCAGTGTGTTGGTTTACCCGGAAGGCATCATGTACGGCAAGGTAAGCAAAGACGACGTCAAAACCATCATAGAGCAACATCTTTTGGGCGGCACGCCGGTCGAAGCCTTAAAAGTACCCGCCGAGGTCTGGTAACTTATGAATGCCGGTGGATTTTTCGAAGAACGGGTTTTATTCAGTCCCAATCTGCCGCCCGAGGTGAACCGGCTGTTGCAAATGGCCGTCGCTGCCAGCCATAGCGAAAAACCACTGGCCGAAAAGCTGTTCAAACAGGCCCAGCAGCTGGATACGACCTGCTTGCAAACCTATTTTGCGCTTTACAAGTTCTACTTTTACCAGGGACACTTGCAGGAGGCCGAACGCGAAGTCATCGCGGCGCTGGAAGAGGCGGCGCATCAAGGCGGCTTTCCCGCCGATTACCACCTGTTGACCGGTCATGACATGTACGCCGGCGATACCGCGCTGTTTTACCTTTACAGCCTGAAAGCCCTGGCCTTCATCAAATTGAGGCAGGAGCAAGCAGGGACGGCGCGGGAAATTTTATCGGTGATGTCCATGATCGATCCGGAAGACCGCTCCGGCGCTTCCGTCATCATGCAATTGTCCGAGGCGCTAGACAGGGAGGCGGCATGAGTAGGATACTGGAAGCGCATATTGAGGCCAAGCGCGAGTTTGGCGAAGCCATATGCCAACGCATCAGCGAAAACATCGCCAAACTCGGCTTTCAGCTGCAAACCGACATCGTATCACCCCGCTTCGACGGCGCCGTTTTCAACCTGGTAAATGACCCCTTTACCCAAAGCGAAGACTTGGTCGGTTATTGGTATGACGCCGGCAAACAACGCATAGGCCAGATCAAGTTTCACGGAGACGGCAGTTTTTATGCCGAATACGATGTCGTCAAGCCGCACCCCAGCAAAAAGCAATGGTTCGTCGAAGCCATCAACGCCTGGGGGCATCGAGACAACATCAAGACGGAAGCCAAATTGCTGGACATACCGCAATAGGTTGCAACGTGGCCAATCCCAAATATTTGTACGAACTGTTGCTGGATCACTGCAGTAGCAACGCCGTCGTAGACAGGCTGATGATAGGTCTGGTTTGGACGTTGTGCCAAACCAGAGACAATTCAGGTTCCGGCCTGGCGATGAGTCCGGGCTACGCGACCCGAACCCTGAGCTGGTCGGGTACCCTGGCCGGCAAGCCGGTTACCGATTTGGCCGCCTGGATTTACGATTGGAACCCCTTTCAAGCCACCGTGGCGATGGCGGCCATCAATAGCTGCATCAACAGCAGGCC
>JAQTYP010000550.1 GCA_028688235.1 Methylomonas sp. | reverse complement strand
TTTAAATATACAAAAAAGCTGTTTCTTGAGAGCTTGTCGAAGGGTGAACGGTTAAGCCATTCATGGTTCGACTTTGCTCACCACGAACGGCTTAACCTCTGACTGTCCCGGCTTAAGTTGGTAGCCCATCTTGCTAATCAGGTAATGATTAGATCGAATTCACTGCGGTCAAACCTCGATCCGCGCCGCCAATTGCAAGATTTCCTCCGGTAGGAACGGTTTTTCCAGGCACGGCAGTCCGGTTTCGGCAATCAGCGGCGCAATGTTGGCGGACAACGTATCGCCGGTGACCAAGGCCATATGCTTGACCAGTTCCGGGTGGCGGTCGCGCAAGGTTCGCCACAGCGTGATGCCGTCCATGTCCGGCATGCGCACATCGGAAAACAGCAGGTTACAGCGGTTTTGTTCCAGCCATTGCATGGCCTGATTGCCGCTGGATGCGACATGGACCTCGTAACCCGCCGAGCGCAAAATATCGGCCAGCACTGCGGCGACTTCGGGTTCGTCATCGACGATCAGTGCCATACCTTCATGGCAGATCTCTTCCCGTTCGTTTGCCGATTTAGCACCGCGTGGCCTGGCACGACGCTCGTTGATCGGTAGTCTTAGCAAGAACGAGGCGCCTAAACCGGTTTTTTCCAACACCAATTCGCCGCCGTGTTCGCGTAAAATCGCCCGGCTCACAGACAGGCCGATGCCGGTGCCCGTGCCCTCTAATTTGGTGGTGAAAAACGGGTCGAAAATCCGTTCGCACAGTTCTTCCGGTACGCCCGGCCCGTTGTCCGCCACCCGCAGGAATTGGCCGTCGGCTTCCTGGCCGGTCTGCAAACGCAAGCGGGGGGTAGGGACGACCGAAGACAAGGCTTGCTGAGCATTGACCACCAGGTTGACCAGTACTTGGCCAATTTGGTCGGAGTCCATCTCTACCGGGGCTAAATCCGGGTCCAGTTCCAGCGTCAGCTCTATCCCCGCCGAACGTAGACCGTAGCCCAGCAATTCTACCGCGCCGGTGGCGACCTCATTCAGCAGAGCCCATTTGCGTTCGGCCGGCTTTTGCCTAGCCATCGACAAAAAGGTTTTGACGATGCGGCCGCAGCGGTCGGCCGCGGCACGGATGCGCGCGGCGTCGCTCTGCAATTCGGAGTCTTGGGTTTTATCCTCCAGCAAGGCGGCGCGACCCATCAATATTGCTAGCGGATTGTTCAACTCATGCGCGACACCGGCCAGTAGTGCGCCCATCGCCGATAGTTTTTCGCTTTGCCGCAAGGCTTCGCGTTGGCGGGCGACCTCTTCTTCCGCTTGCTTGCGCTGGGTATGGTCGGCGACGAAGGCGGTAAAAAAGCTTTGTTGGTCGACCGGTGTCACGAAAATGGTCAATTCGATTGGAAATTCGTGGCCGTCTGCATGCAGGGCGCTCAAGGCCAGATGCGCGCCGATGACTTTGGAGCGCCCGGTTTCGATGTGCCGTTGCAAACCAGCGCGATGCGCGGCCCGGTAGCGTTCGGGAATGATCAAGTCGGCCAAATCGGCGCCCAGTGCCTGTTCGGCGCTGATGCCGAAAACCTGTTCCGCGGCCCGGTTGAATTCCATGACCATGCCTTGCTGATCCATCGAAATTACCGCCAGCATCGAGTTTTCGACGATCGCCGACTTGAAAGCCTCTCCGGCTCGTAATTGTTGCAGCGCCGAGCGGTGCGAGGTGAAGGTGTGGCTGATAGCCTTCACCCAGGGTTGCCACAATTGCGGTACCGAAGGCTCTAAAGATTTGGGGTCGCGGGCCAGTTGCTGCAAATAGGTCACCAACGACAAAGCCGGGGTAATAAACTCGCGGCGCAGCGCAAATAAAGACAGTGATAACGTAGCGCCCAAGGCTATTAATATCAAAGCATAAGGAAAGAGCTGCGGCCATAGCAAGCCGGCCAATTCGCCTTCGCCCACCAGTGTGACCAGATGCAACGGCGCTCCGCTGACTTCTCGAGCCATCAGCACGCTGCCATGATTGGCGTGGGGCTTTCCGGCCGCCAGTCCTGTGTCGATCTGACTGCGGTCGAGTCTGGGCAGATTGAGTTGCGGCAACTGCAAGAGGTGGCCGGCCTCCATACCGGCGCTGTCGGCCAACACAAAGTCGTTTTCGTCCAGAATCAGCAGCCGGCCGATCGATGAAGACCAGCGCGTCAAGGCGGATTGTATTTCGGTCAGCGGCCAATCCACGGCGACGATGGCGGCCAGTTTGGCGCTTGCTAGTACCGGCGCGGCATGGCGCAATATCCCCGAGGGGCCGCCGGACGAACGAGGCGATAGCCAGAAGTCCCGGCCTTGGACATTCTGGTCAGGCGATACCTTGCGGAGCAATTCGTCCGTCAATGCGGTGGACGCTCCGTTATGGATGGAGATCCCGGACCATGCTAGCGCCTCGTTCGAGGGTTGCCAGGGATAAACGCCGAAAAAATCGCCGTTGGTCGCCAGCCAATAGGAATGCAAAAATCCCGGTTCGCTGGCATGATCAAAATGGCAGAGCCGCGAGAACGCCTCGAAACCCGCCAAAATCATCTTCCTCTGATCCGCCGATCCGCCGCGCCAGA
>JAQTYP010000549.1 GCA_028688235.1 Methylomonas sp. | reverse complement strand
GCCGCTGCTACGGGATTTATAACTTGGGACGATTATTCCAACATATTTGGCTCGACGTCCAGGGACGGAAGGTTCTGTTCGCTGAACACTAGATATTGGGGTTACCACGGGAAATCTGGGAGAGCCAATTTTTTTTCCAAGCATGGAGTTAAGTTATATTGCAATTTATTTTAGGCTCTGTTTGCGTTAATAGTTGAATCTGAACTTTAGTTCTCCCTTCGGTCTTATCAAGACAAAAGGAGGCGGAGCTATGAACACCAAAGCCTATCGCGAGTGGTTAGACAACATGGGACAACTTACTCGGAGTCAACGAAAATCTGTACTTAACCATCTGAACACGATGGAATCCCAAGAAGCGATCATCGATGAACTGGAGCAAAATCACGTTCATCATTGCCCGCACTGCCAGAGCGAGCGACTGGGGCGCTGGGGTAGACAATCCGGATTACAGCGGTTTCGCTGCCGAGGCTGTGGAAAATGTTTTAATGCCTTAACGGGCACGCCACTAGCCCGGTTACGGCGTAAAGAATGTTGGTTCGGCTATAGCCAAGCTTTGATCGAAGGCCTCACTGTCCGTAAAGCCGCCGCCCGTTGTGGCGTCGCCAAAACCACCAGTTTTCGCTGGCGGCACCGCTTTCTTACCGAGGTAGCCAAGTTGAAGGCGACGGGCTTAACCGGCATAGTCGAAGCCGACGAAACTTATTTTCCCTTGTCATTCAAAGGGTCACGACAATTACCGAGGCCCGCGCATCATCGAGGCCATGCGATTCACCAACGAGGAACCGGTGAAGAGCAAGTGCCGGTATTGGTCCAGCGTGATCGTCATGGCGCCACCACCGACTTCAAACTGCCAGCGGCCACTCAAAATGAAGAGGCCCCTATTCTTGGTCAAGTGATTGCATCGGACGCCGTACTATGCACCGATGGCAGCGCGAGTCTCAGAGGTGCGGCCCGTCAGGCAGGTATTGCGCATCGCGCCTTGAATCTATCGGGAGGAATTCGTGTGCTGGCTGGGGTTTACCATATCCAAAACGTCAATGCCTATGACAGTCGCCTCAAAACCTGGATGATACGATTTCATGGGGTCGCTACCAAATATCTTGAAAACTATCTGGGCTGGCGACGGGGGCTAGAGCAATGGGGCGATCAAGTCACCTCGGCCGTTGTGCTCCAAGCGGCTATCGGGCGTTATTGGCGTTTTCAACTATTAACGCAAACATAGCCTTATTTTAAGGGTTGTTGGCCATTAACTCATAATATTTATCTTCCTTTGGCATATGCAGTTTACGCATAATTGAAATATTGCTAACCGCTTTTTACGACCTATCAACCTGTTGCTACAGATGCGTGGATTATCGTATCTAAATCAATTCTTTATCTTAAACCCACACCTTAACTTATGAACAAATCCGACCTCATCGACGCCATCGCCAGCCAGGCCAATCTAACTAAAGCCGACGCCGGTCGCGCTTTGGATGGCATTACCCAATCTATCCAAACCGCATTAAAAGCCGGTGATTCCGTGGCTTTGGTGGGCTTTGGTACGTTTGAAGTGAAAGAGCGTGCCGAACGCACTGGCCGCAACCCACAAACCGGCGAAGTGATTACCATTGCCGCCGCCAAATTACCATCGTTCAAAGCCGGCAAAGGCTTGAAAGACGCCGTTCAGTAAGGTTTTGGCCGCATCATTGCGGCCCCATGCCCCAGCCTTCCAGTTCCGACTGCCGTTTGACCGTGGGTACATCCAAATCGGTCATCCGGCCTTGGGTGCGGGTCAAGGTGTCTTGGCGGCCGCTGGAGGCTGCGCCGTATTTCTGAGGATTCAGCCGACTGCCGGTACCGGTGAGTTGATCCAGATTGAGCATGGACGCCGCATTGGCAGAGGTCGGCAAATGCCCGGTCAGTGCCAGAATCGCCAACCACTCGTCGAGATTGACTTGAGTCCAGTCCACGCGATCCAGGTCCGCGACTTTGATGCCGGTACAACTGGGACTTTCCGGCGTGCCGAAATCCATCCCCAGCTGTGGTTTGATCTGTTCATTGAGAATGCGCGCTAGCGGCGAGTTATAGCAGCAGTAGCTCTCCTTGCGTACCCAACACACGCCAGCGACCTTGCTTTCGCAATAGGTACCGAGGTCGGTGCAGACTTTCAACTGTTTCTTGGCGGCGAGTTCGTACTCGGGTTCCTCGCAGGAATAAACCATTTGGATGATCATGATGATGATCATCACCACGGTATAAGCCGTCATCAAGGTGCTAAGCAGCTGTCCGGCCACGGCCGCACCGCCGCCCAGTTGCACGCCGCCCGATTGCGCCGCCGGCGTCAGATTGCCCGCTGAATCGAATGCCGCCTGGCCACCCGCGCTGAATAACGCATTACCGGCCGCTTCGCCAAAGGTCTGGCCGATCCATTCCGCCACCGACTTCATCAGTTCGCCTTTGAGAGAGTCGAGTAGACCTTGCGAGGCAATGTCGCTGGTACTGAGCATGTCGGTGCCGACCAGGTCATTCACCGTCGAGGCAAAATCCGCTTGAAAACTGTTCCAGGCATCGCCCGCCAAGGTGAACGGGGTACGCATGGTT
>JAQTYP010000548.1 GCA_028688235.1 Methylomonas sp. | reverse complement strand
TCCTTTAGAAGGCGCCTACGCGACCCGCCACTCCGAGCCGCCTAGCATTCAAACTATTGCGCCCCACCTACCATAGTCTGCAACGCGCCTTTGTCGTACAAGTCCATCACGATGTCGCAACCGCCCACCAATTCGCCGTTGACATATAATCGCGGATAGGTAGGCCAGTGCGAGTACTCTTTCAATGCCTCGCGCAATTCAGGGTCTTCGAAAATATTGATTGCTCGATACTCCGCATTGCATGATTGCAATACCTGTACCACCCGACCGGAAAAACCGCATTGCGGAAAATCAGGCGTTCCTTTCATATACAAAACCACCGGCGCGCTAGCGAGTTGATCTTGAATTCTTTCAACGACATTCATGTTCGATACCCAAAAAATTAAAACCCAGCAATATTATCAAGAATAAATCACTTTTAAAACCATCAAGCGCGTTGCTTTTCCGCGGCCAAATCGGGCCGGCAATAAAGCAGACAAATTTCGAACAAGGTATCCCAGCCGTCCCCGGCCATCTGCCCCTTGATTTGTTTGTCGGCCTTGGCATTAAGCAACATTAAAGTCTGAATGTGCCTATCGGATAAACGACGCAGCGCGTCCTGCACCAATTGTTTACGTTTATCCCAGATATGATGTTTCTTGAAAACGGCCTCTTGCTGAACCCCTCGCTTGAGCTCCGACTTGACGTTAGACAAGGATCGGGCTTCGCGGCTAAGCGCCCAGAGCACGACGGGCGCCGCGACACCTTCGGCCTTTAGACCGTTCAAGATTTTGACGGCACGATTGAACTTACCCGCCAACAAGGCGTCGGTCAATTGAAAAACATCGAAACGCGCGCTGTCGGCCACCGCCGCCTCCACCAATGCCTTGTCGATTTTGACGGCCCCATGCAGGATGAACAGTTTTTCGATTTCCTGAGCGGCAGCCAAAAGATTGCCTTCGATACGCGAAGCCAGGCTTCTTACCGCATCGGGATCGAATCGCATGCCTTTGCGCTCCGCCCGTCGCTGTAGCCAATTCAACAAGTCCTGCCCTTGCAACGGCCAGACTTGCACGACAACGCCGGCATTATCGACGGCTTGAAACCACTGGGTCTTTTGCGACGCCGTATCGAGCTTTCCGGCCGTAATCAATAAAATCGTATCGGCCGGCAGATGCTGGCAATAGGCCAGCAAAGCCTTGCCACCGTCGATGCCGGGCTTTCCGGACGGCAAACGCAGATCGATTAATTTTCTTTCGGCAAATATCGATAGTGAGTCGGCTTCCAAAGCCAGTTGCGGCCATTCATTACCCTGATCGATGCTGATGACTTCTCTCACGCTGTAATCGTCCGATCTGGCCGCTGAGCGCACCGCGTCCGCCGCCTCTCCCTGTTGCAAGGGCTCGTCGCCGCAGATCAGGTAAACCGGTTGTAACGTTTTTTGCAGTGCACCGTCCAACTGTTCGGGCTTGAGGCGCATCGTTATTTCTTCTTGGTTCCGATCGCCACTTCGGCGCGCGACAACAAGGTTCGCGCCGCCTGCCTATACATTTCCTTTAAAATGATCACTTCTTCGTTTTCCTTGGCCAATATTACCGTCTGGTCGTTGAAAAACTCGCGGCTCATTTCTATGGTTTGCTCCTCCAGCAGCGGATTCTCCTGATTATCGTAAAACTGAAATCTCAGGTAGTAATTCAGTTCCATCTCGCTGGATTTACCGGTTTGACCTACGGAAGTAACCCTGCGCCGCATGTCTTCCTTCAACACCTTGATCACCACGCCGGCCTGATTCGGAGACGCTGCCACCTTGGAATCGGCGGCTCGCAACAAGGATTTCATTTCACCGTTCAGCGATGCCGACATGCCGAACATATAGATACTTTTCAATTCCACCGGCAAATCGATGGAGCCGCGCAAATGATAGCCGCAAGCCGTAGTGAAACACAGCACGGCAATCAACATAAACCGATTGATTTTTTTCATCTGAGCCAAGGCCACCTATTAAACAACGATATTCACCAATTTCCGCGGCACGACGATGAGCTTTTTGACCGGCTTGCCTTCGATGTAACGCAGAACGTTTTCGTCGACCAAGGCCAAAGCCTCTATCTGTTCTTTGGTCGCCGATGCCGCCACCGACAACTTACCGCGCAGCTTGCCGTTGACTTGCACGACCATCTCGATGGCCTCCTGAACCAATGCCGATTCGTCTACGCCCGGCCAAGCGGCCAGCACGATATCGTCGCCATGCCCCAGTTCCTTCCACAATTGCTGGGCCGCATGCGGAATGATAGGAGACAGCATCAAGACGATGGCTTCGAGCGCTTCTTGCCGCACAGCACTACCGTTGACGCTATCGTCCTCGAACTTATTCAAGGCATTGACCAATTCCATGTTGGCCGCAATCGCGGTATTGAAGGTATGCCGGCGTGCCATATCGTCGGAGACTTTTTGCAAGGCCTGATGCAACTGGCGGCGCAAGGCTTTCTGTTCGTCGTTCAAAGCGGTCTTATCCAGTTCGGCTTGCGGCAAGCCGGCCTCGACGTGCAGATAAACCTGCCGCCACAAACGCTTCAGGAAGCGAAAAGCCCCTTCTACGCCGGCGT
>JAQTYP010000085.1 GCA_028688235.1 Methylomonas sp. | reverse complement strand
ATGCGTTACAGCAGTAAGGCCGAGGAAGCCGTCGAAGCCGTCAAAGACGAGATTCCGCCCGGCTCGTTCACGGAATTGCCGGTGCACGGCTACATTTTGGCGTTTCATCTGGAATTGCACCACCATGTCTGGGTGCATGTCGACGACATGCTGCCCTATGTCTACCAACCCGAATTAAAGCAAAAACTGATTCTGCCGCCCGAACAAACCGATTTAATCGATATATTGACGGCGGAAATGGATATGCTGACCGACGATATCGTTGCCGGCAAATCCGGCGGCACGACGGTGCTGTGCGCGGGACCGGCCGGCGTCGGCAAAACGCTGACCGCGGAAGTCTATTCCGAAATCATCAAACGGCCGTTGTACCGGGTACATTCCGGGCAACTAGGACTGAACGTCGCGGAAATGGAAAAAACCCTGAAAGACACGCTGATTCGGGCGCAACGCTGGGGTGCCGTGATGTTGATAGACGAAGCCGACGTTTATATCAAAAAACGCGCCGACAATTTGGCTTCGAATGCGGTGGTAGGTGTGTTCCTCAGGGTACTGGAGTACTTCAACGGCCTATTATTCATGACGACGAATCGGGTCGACGACATCGACGAAGCCATCATTTCCCGCTGCATCGCAATGATCCGTTATCATTCCCCCGATCATGCCGACCGTTGCAAGATCTGGCGCGTGATGACGGAACAGTTTGCGCTACCGGTGGCCGACGGTATCGTCGAACAGCTGGCCGAATTATTTCCCGGAGCAAGCGGCCGCGACATCAAAGGCTTAACCAAACTGGTCGCCAAATTTTGCCAACAAAAACAGCTGGCACCGGATATAGAAGTCTTCAAGCGCTGTTCGGTGTTCCGCGGACTGGAAATGGCCTGCCTTCCCTAACAGGTGTTGACGCCGGTCGAAAAGTGGTCGCGCATGCCCAATGCCCCCAAGACCTAAATATTCCAAGCCCCATAGAAAACATGCCTACAAATCGACCTGTTGGACGAAGCCGCTAACGCGGAGAAAAAGCAAGCTTTATCACCATTAAAAGTGCCTGTATAAAAGGCCCAGCGTATTTGCAATCACAAAACACCCGGTTATTGGTGTCCTAGATCGGCTGAAAACAGTTGAACCATGTATTTGCATATTGTCCATACCAGCTCTTCAGGCTACACTGACCAACATGAAAAATCACACCAAAATGCGCATTTATCAACTTGTTGATTTTCATAGAATATATCTGCAAAAAGATATTTTCTAAATATCTTAGTCTCAGCATCTTGTCAAGCAGCATTTTCCCTATTAAATAACCGTTATTTTGTAATCCGGGCTTGTCCAACAACCGGTTCAGATGGTGGCTTCGCGCGTTGCGCTCGCACCATCTAACCTTATTCGTTAGGGCTTTAGTTGAAAAAATTGGCCAATACCTCTACCGGCTTCGAATTTAAGCACTTTATTTAGGTCTGAGCACAAACAATATGGCTCCCAAGTTTATGCATAGGCGACATTATTGAAAATCAATACCACTCGATTACATTATTATATTATTGATTTGTAACAATAATCATCATGAATATCCGGTTTGTAAAATTCATGTAGTTTTCGGAGCGGTTGCTTCATAGCGGGTTTCTCGTTTAAAACGGGACACAGAGGAAGGCTTAACCTCTGACTGTCCCGGCTTAAGTCGGAAGCCTCATAGCGCAATTGCCCCGCTATCTTCACTAAAGCATACAGCGACCTACCGAATATCCTTGTATAATGCCCGGTCCTAAATTGAACGGCCCACGTTATCAGGTAAGTTTGAATGAAAAAATTGTTATTTCAATTTGACACTGACGCCCACCCATCGGTCTTCGATACCGTCGTTGCTTACGACGGTGGGGCTGATCATGTCATCGGCCACGGAGGTTTAACGCCGGACAACATCGCAGGACTTGTCGACGGCTGTATTTTTACCCGCGCCCCGAAAGACAAAAAAAACACCGCCATTTTTATCGGCGGCAGCAACATAGAAGCCGGCCAAAACCTGTTGGCTGCCGTGCAAAATCATTTTTTCCCAGGTTTTCAAGTCTCCGTCATGCTGGATAGCAACGGCAGCAATACGACGGCGGCGGCGGCCGTAGCACGCATTGCCCAAAGCACTTCGTTAATCGGCAAAAAAGCCGTGGTATTGGCAGGGACAGGTCCAGTCGGACAACGCGCGGCGGCGATGATGGCACTGGAAGGTGCCGAAGTCAGCATCACCTCACGCCATATTTTCAATGCAGAAAAAGCCTGTTTTGCGATGAAAGAACGTTTTGGAGTGCATTTAACGCCGGTCGAAGCCTCAGACTTGGACGCACGAGCCGCTGCGATAGACGGCGCCCATATCGTCTTCGCTACGGGCGCTTCGGGCGTCGAACTATTAAAGCCGGAACATTGGCAAAATCATCCCACATTGGAAGTACTGGCCGACGCCAACGCCACGCCACCGGTCGGCATAGGCGGCACTGAGGTGATGGACAAGGGCGAACTGCGCCACGGTAAAATCGTCTGGGGCGCTATCGGTTTCGGCGCGCTGAAACTGGCTCTGCACAGAGCCTGTATCGGTAAATTGTTTGAAAATAACAAGCAGGTGTTCGACGCCGAAGTTATTTTCAATCTAGCCAAACAAATGGCTTAATCTATTTCGCCGGCCATGAACCCGACCGCGGCGATGTTGCGCGACGATTGTTTCGCCCTGTTCCAAACAGGAATTGCCGCGGCAGACCCGCAAGCAGCGATAAAAACGCATCTTAAAATGCTGGACGGCCGTTTGCAGATCGGTAACGAGCGCATCGGTAATTGGCGAAAAATCCATATCGTCGCCTTCGGCAAAGCCGCCGGCGCCATGGCTAGTGCGGCTCGTAAACTCATAGCGCCTGCACTATTGGCCGAACCCGGCCTCGTCGTGACGACTTATGACAACGCCAGCCTTATCGAAGGCTTGGAAGTCATTGGAGCTGGCCATCCCTTGCCCGATACCAGAGGACTTACCGCGGCCAAGAAAATTGCGGACAGAGTTAATCGGGCAGCGAAAAACGAATTGGTGTTGGCCTTAATATCGGGCGGAGGCTCGGCCATGCTGCCCTACCCTGTAGACGGCGTCAGCCTGGACGATAAAGTCGCCACGACGCGTTTATTACTGGCAAGCGGCGCCGACATCGATCAAATCAACTGCGTACGCAAACATTTATCGCAAATCAAGGGCGGCGGCCTGGCCCGATTAGCGGCACCAGCCGATCTGCACGCCTTAATTCTTTCCGACGTATTGGGCGACGACTTGAGCGCCATTGCCAGCGGGCCTACGGTCGCCGACCCGACAACCTTTGCCGATGCCATAGCCGTTTTAAAACAAAAAGAAGTTTTGGAGCAAGTACCCTCTGCAGTCAAAGCCTATTTGGAGCAAGGCGCAAAAGGTTTAAAAGCGGAGACGGCAAAACCCGGAGACCCTGTCTTCAACTCCGTGTCGCAAACACTGATTGGCAGCAACAGCGTCAGCCTTGATGCCGTGATCAAATCCGCCGAACAACTGGCTTATTTACCCCAGATATATAGTCGCCGGTTGTGCGGCGAAGCGCGCCAGGTCGCCATAGATCTGGTTCGCCATGCCAAAACCTTATTCGAGCGAGGTCTCAGACAAACCACTGCGGTAATCGCCGGCGGCGAAACCACCGTAACGGTCCTCGGTAAAGGCAAGGGCGGCCGCAACCAGGAAATGGCGCTGGCTTTTGCGCTAGCCGCCGAAAGGCTTGGCCTGCCGGACGCTTGGGCGTTTTTGAGCGGCGGCACCGACGGCCGAGACGGTCCAACCGAAGCGGCCGGCGGCGTGGTCGATAGCCGCACTTTGAGCAAAATCCGGGCTGCCAGCATGGCGCCTGAGGCAGCACTAGAAAACAACGATTCTTATACCGCGTTGCAGGCGGCCGACGATCTCATCATGACCGGTGCCACCGGCACCAATGTCGCCGACCTGCAAATTCTGTTACTACACCCTTTCCCGCATAAAAATCCATCTGGAGAACATCATGTTTAAAAATTCGATGAGCATAGAAGGCTTTGATGATGAATTGTTCAGGGCAATTGAACTGGAACGCCAACGCCAGGAAGATCACATCGAACTGATTGCATCGGAAAATTACGCCAGTCCTCGGGTCATGGAAGCCCAAGGCACGTTATTGACGAATAAATACGCCGAAGGTTATCCGAACAAACGCTATTACGGCGGCTGCGAATACGTCGACATCGTCGAGCAACTGGCGATAGACCGGGCCAAGGCATTGTTCGGCGCCGATTACGCCAATGTGCAACCGCATTCCGGTTCTCAAGCCAACATGGCGGTCTTCATGTCCTTGGTGCAACCGGGCGATACGATACTCGGCTTGAGTCTTGCCGATGGCGGCCATTTGACCCACGGCGCCAAGCCCAACTTCTCCGGAAAAATCTATAACGCCGTTCAATACGGCTTGAATCCCGAAACCGGCGAAATCGATTACGATCAAGTCGAAGCCTTGGCTTTGGAACACAAACCCAAAATGATCATCGCCGGCTTCTCGGCCTATTCCCGCATCTGGGATTGGCAACGCTTCCGCGATATCGCCGATAAGGTCGGCGCCTACTTGGTCGTGGATATGGCCCACGTAGCCGGCCTGGTTGCCGCCGGCTTGTATCCCAATCCCGTTCCAATTGCAGACGTCGTCACCAGCACGACCCATAAATCCTTGCGCGGCCCGCGCGGCGGCCTGATTTTGGCCAAAAGCAATCCGGAACTAGAGAAAAAACTCAATTCCAACATCTTCCCCGGCATTCAAGGCGGCCCGTTGATGCACGTCATCGCGGCCAAGGCCGTGGCTTTCAAGGAAGCCATGACGCCGGAATTCAAAATCTATCAGCAACAAGTCGTGAACAACGCCCGGGCAATGGCCGAAGTCTTCATGCAACGCGGCTACGACGTGGTGTCCGGCGGCACCGACAACCATTTGATGCTGGTTTCGTTGATCGCCAAAGGCATCACCGGCAAGGCCGCCGACGCCGCGCTGGGCCGCGCCCATATCACCGTCAACAAAAACGCCGTACCCAACGACCCGCAATCACCCTTCGTGACCAGCGGCATCCGCGTCGGCACCCCAGCCCCGACCACACGCGGCTTCAAAGAAGACCAGATGCGCGAAATCGCGGGCCTGATGTGCGACGTGATGGAAAACATGGACGACGAAAACGTCATTACCGCGGTACGCGAAAAAGTCAAACTGTTGTGTGCACGCTTTCCGGTTTATTCGGAAGCATAAAACCATCTCCTGCTCCAAAACACGAGCCCCATCGAGTCAAACCTCTGACTCGATGGGGCTCGAATACAAAACCTCAATTCGCCAAAAAGCGTCGCATCGAATGGGTCAGCCTGATGTTGGCAACTATTCGAAACTTTCCGTGATTTTCGTGTATTTCGTCGACGAAATGATTTTTCCAGAGTCATCGACATCGTAGCTGTCATATTGCTGTCATCTTTGCCGATTAATCTTCATAGTCTATTGAAACAAAAAAACTTGTTCGATAGCGATGAAATTGCTTAGACAGGCTCGATGCGCCATCAACCTAAAAACTGCGGTCAGTCCACGAAAATCACAAAATACACGAATAAAATCAGTTTTTTAGTGGACTAAATGATTTTTCAGCATCAAGCCGCCCAAAACCCGCGAAGCCGGTTCGGCTATTTCTTACGATCGAAATTCGAACTTTTCCCCAATCAACGATTATCTTCCCGCCAGCCCATTATGATTGATGCCGAACGCATTTTGCAGGAAACCTATCCCGATTTTAAATTTGGCAAGGACAACAAACTGGCCGTTAAGGCGTTGAAAAAGCTGTTGCACGAAGACGATTTCAACGCTTTCATTGCAAAAAATCGACACCTGCGCGGTTTCGCCTTCCTGGATAAGTTGTTACATCATTTTAACTTCAGTTACCAGATCAGCGACCGTTCCTACAGCAATATTCCGTCGGAAGGCCGCTTGTTGATCGTCGCCAACCATCCCATAGGCACATTGGACGGCCTGGCCTTGATCAAACTGATTCGCTCGGTCCGGCCGGACGTGCGCATCGTCGCAAACCGCGTTCTATCGCACATGGAGCCCTTGCAATCGATATTTCTGCCGGTAGACGTCCTGTCCGACAAAAAAAGCCTGAAAGACAATTACAAAGCCATGCTGGATGCCCTGGAAAACGAGGAAGCCGTAATCATCTTCCCGGCAGGCGAAGTTTCCCGCATCACGCCTAAAGGCATACGCGACGGCAAATGGCAAAACGGCTTCATCAAACTGGCCAAAAAATCCCGCTGCCCTATTCTGCCCATCCATATCAAGGCCAAAAACTCGGCCTTGTTTTATTCGGTGTCGACCCTTTACAAGCCCTTAGGCACCATGTTGTTGGTCAAGGAGATGTTCAACAAGAAAAATCAGGAGATTCGTTTCAAGATAGGCGCCCCCATTCCGGCCTCTGCCTATATCGATAGTCCGGAAACCAACAAGCAGTTAAGCCAGCGCTTTCGTAAGCACGTATTGAATCTGGGCAAGAAAGACAAGACAGCGTTATTTGACACCGTCGAAACCGTCGTACATCCCGCCGACGCCAAGGCGATCAAGCAGGTATTGCAGCAATCGCGCCTGCTGGGCGAAACCCGCGACGGCAAGAAAATCTTCCTGTATCAATTCCGAGACGATTGCCCGGTGATGCACGAAATCGCCCGTTTGCGGGAACTGACCTTCCGCACCGTCGAAGAGGGCACGGGATTGGCATTGGATTTGGACAAATTCGACGTGTATTACAGCCACATCGTGCTGTGGGACGATCATGGCCTGGAAATCGTCGGCGCTTATAGAATCGGTGAAGGCCCCAAGATCATGTCCAGCCACGGCATCGAAGGTTTTTACAGCAATACCCTGTTCGATCTGCAAAGCGATTTCGCCGCGCTGTTACCTCACAGTCTGGAGTTAGGCCGCAGTTTCGTACAACCGCGTTACTGGGGACAACACAGTTTGGATTATCTGTGGTACGGCATAGGCGCCTATTTGAGGGAACAACCCGACATCAAATATCTATTCGGCCCGGTCAGTATCAGCAACGCTTATCCGCAACCCGCCAAAGAATTGATCATAGGCTTTTATCAGCAACAATTCGGTTCGGAATTGTTGCGGGCTCGAGCCAAAACCCCCTTCGTGATGTCGGAACATTGCCGCCAATTCGCCGCCGAAACTTTCAATGCCGATTATGCCACCAGCTTTAAAGTCCTCAACAGCGAATTGAAAAAACTCGGCGTGAAAGTGCCGACCCTGTATAAACAATATGTGGAACTATGTGTAGACAAGGGATGCCATTTCATAGCCTTCAACGTCGATCCCGATTTCAATAACTGTATCGATAGCTTGATCATGGTGGAGATAGCCAAGATCGCACCGAAAAAACGCACTCGTTATATCGAAAGCAGTCTGACTCACTGATTACACAGGATGTCGAAACACTCTTTTGTCGAATTGGAGCAATTCGAGTCGTTGGCTTCACAATTTGGCGGCCGGGCTCGGGTGGAAACGCTAGCCCGCATCCCTCACGAAGGCTGCGACTTTCCGATCTATAGCCTGATGCTGGGATCGATGCGCCAGGACGTGCCGGTATTTGCCTTCTTTGGCGGCGTACACGGTTTGGAAAAAATCGGCTCGGAAGTGATTTTGTCTTATCTGCAGACGCTCCTGCAGTTACTGGACTGGGACGAGGAATTGACTTCGCGCCTGGAAAGATCCAGACTGGTGTTCGTGCCCATCGTCAACCCGGTCGGGGTATATTGCGGCACTCGCAGCAACGGCAACGGCGTCGACCTGATGCGCAATGCTCCCGTGGAAGGTAACGGTAACACCAGACTTTTCAGCGGCCACCGCCTCAGCCATAGACTGCCATGGTATAGAGGCAGTGCTTCGCAAATGGAAGCAGAGGCGCTAGCCTTGTGCAGAGTCGTCGAAACACAACTATTCACGGCTCCTTTGGCGATCGCGTTGGACTTGCATTCGGGCTTCGGCATACACGACAGACTATGGTTTCCCTATGCATCCAGAAAAGAAGCCTTTCCGCATATCGCCCAGGCCCATGCGTTGAAAACCTTGTTCGACCGCTGTTATCCCCATCATTTTTACAAAATCGAACCGATGAGCCAGGAATACGTCATTAACGGTGACTTGTGGGATTATCTGTACGATGATTTTGTGCAATCCCACGATAGCCGCCGGCTATTCATGCCATTGACGCTGGAAATGGGTTCCTGGTTATGGCTGCGCAAAAGCCCGTTGCATTTGTTCCAGCGCCACGGCTTATTCCACCCGCTGTTGCCTCATCGTCAACAACGCATCTTGCGACGGCATTTCACCCTGTTCGATTTTTTACATCGCAGCCTGCTATATCCTTCGAAGTGGGCCGGATTGGATGGCGAACAGTTAGCGCTTAACCGTCGGCGCGCGATGGATTTGTGGTATGCCTAGTGCAATCGGACACCATTGGTTATTGCTGCGCGGGCTGACACGCGAAGCTGGTCATTGGGGCGAATTCATAACGCTATTGCAATCGCGCTTTCCCGACTCGCGCATTTCGACCCTGGATTTGCCCGGCACGGGGCAGCGTCATACGGAAGCAAGTCCGTGCCACATAGCAGAGATTATCGAAACCTTACGCCATCAGGCGCTAAGCCGCCGCCTGTTGCAGCAACCGTTAAGCCTTATAGGCCTGTCATTAGGCGGCATGGTGACCTGGGAATGGATGCTCCGTTATCCGGAAGACGTTGGCGGAGCGGTATTGATCAACACCAGTTTGGCCGACGCTAGCCCCTTTTATCACCGATTGCGCTGGCAAGCCTACCCCAGCCTGTTCAAGCTGCTGTTTCAAGCAAACGACTTTCGGCGGGAATCGGCGGTGATTCGATGCGTGGCCAATCGCCGCGACCTGGCCCCTCAAATAGCGACAGAATGGGCTGACATTCAGGCTAAGCGGCCTGTCACCCTGAACAATACGCTGAGACAAATAAAGGCCGCGGCGAGCTATCGCCCCGGCGATGTCAAACCCGAACCGCCGATTTTGTTGCTGACAAGCCGGAACGATCGCCTGGTCTCTCCGGCTTGCAGCGATGCCATACAGCGAAAATGGCATTTGACTCAGCTAAACCACCCCTGGGGCGGGCACGACCTGACTCTCGACGACGGTCCGTGGGTGGCCGATCGTCTGGGCGAATGGGTCGAACGGCTCAGGTCTGAGACTAAGGCTATTTAATCTCGAATTCCGACTTGTCACGGCCGGATGCCAACAAATCCTGCATCCACTTGGGGGCAAGTCCGCGTCCGGTCCAGGTCTGCGAAGCGTCGCCCGGATTACGGAATTTGGGTGCGACTTTAGCGCCTTTCCTGTCGGCTTTTTTATCGCCTACGTCGTGTATCTCCACCGTAACGCCGATCGACGCCGCCAATTCCTTCATTTGCGCAATCACTTCCTTGCGTTTACTGAATTGTCTGTCTTTCAAAGCTTTCTCGGCGTTGTCTATCAGTGCCTTAATTTCGATTTCAGAGAGATTGTTAAAATCTGTCATGTGTTCTTTATTCCTGTTAAATTAAAAAACGCATTTAATTGTAACACTCTTAAAATAATAATAAATACCCCATTTCAAGGATTAATGGAAAAGTTGACTTCGCTGTAGCGTTTTCCCTTGTTATCGATTAACACCACCTGCCATTCGCCGGCGTCTTTATGTTCGAATTTCCGACTGGAAATCAATTTGAATTTATCGGCTTCCACGCTGAACTGTTTTTTATAAGCAGTCTGGCCGTTTTTCAACCACCGGTGAAATAAGACTCTGCCCTTCATGTTTTTAATTTCGCTGAAATAATAGAGTTCGACCGAATGATCCTGTTTTATTATTACCGGGGATGGGACGGGCTCTCCCGGCTCGCCGTAATGAGGCTCTGTATTCAAGGACGCACGAATGACGCGCTTATCGAAAATAATCGCCGAAGGACGTTGCGCATCTGTGGAATTCAATGAGCCGGTCGGCATGACATATGCCGGCGATTCAATATCCGTCGTCTCGCGCGCTTGAGTATTCACGTATTGCTCGGCATTTTTTTGGCTATCCAAATTATCGGAATCATTCTCGCCGGCGGATACCCAAAAGAATATCAGAGTGATTAGCAGAGTTAGAATGGCGATGGCGC
>JAQTYP010000547.1 GCA_028688235.1 Methylomonas sp. | reverse complement strand
ATGCTCTGGCGACTGATTGGCAGCTACCGTAATTAACGAGGCGCCGCTAAGCAAAGAAGGATGATAGGTTCCGCGAAGTCCGGCCTCGTCGGCGTTACCCATGGGGGTTTTATCCAGCTTCCAGGTTTCATTGCAACCTTTGCAGGAAGCAAACAAATTGGCTGGATGAATGGCCAAATGTGGCCATTTGGATTTCGGAAAAAAGTGCTCGCAATCGTTGGCGTCGGCTTTGCTGCCGATTTCGCCTAAAGGGCCGTCGCAGTAACCACAAATGCCAAAACTTTTAGGGCGGTATGCTTGCATGATTTTGGCACGGGTCATATCGCCATGGCTCAAGCCGAAAGTGTCTTTAGGGAAACCCTTTTCCGAAGCCAACCAGTCGTAAAACGGTTCGGCAACCGCCTTAACCGGGTCAAGCCACGTTGTAAAAACGCCCGGAAATTTCAATTCTAAGCCGGGATCGTGCCAATGTTGATGAAATACCGCGTCATGCTCTATGGCGTTAGCGACTTGATTTGCTTCAAACGGCTCAGATCGGGCTTTGTCTGCCAAGACGTCGAGCGCTTTGCCAAATTGAGTGCGCTTAATCGGTTTTCCCAAACGGCGAACACCAAACCAACTCAGCAGCTTGGAATTTTTACCGAATAAGGTTTCCAAATCCTCTTGGGTCACTTGATCTGCCGGCGGCGTGCGCAACAGCCAGTACAACAATGTCAATTTGACTTGATAAACCTTGTTCAAATCCTCGAACTCGGAAGCAGGCAACTCACACTTGTGTAACATTGCCTTCCTCTTTCAATAAGCGCCGCCACGCGCGCTTTAGCTCCACCTGAAAATAACCGGGGCCGGTTTGCCGAATAAAGGCTTCCAGCACCGCTTGCATCGTCAATGGCCGCTTAGCGCCAAAATGTTCGGCAAAATGGACGATGCTATCGAGCGCCTGGCGGACACCGACTTTAGTCATTGCCGGTTCGGTAACCGAAACAACTGCCCAAACCTGATCAACAATATCGTTGTCAAGGCTGGTATTTTTGCCGGCCCAACGCGGTTCAATCCGATCGGCCAGCGTGGCAGTCGCTATCAAAACCTCCAGGATTCTGCTTGCGCGCCGGCCCACGGTATCGGACGCACCGAAAATGTCTCGTAGCGGATGGTCGCCGGTCGCACCAAAGGTATGAATGTCGCTGTCTAATACGCGGATCGCCGAGTACGAAGAAGTAGTTGAATTGGCATCGACGGCCCGCTCCAAAACCACCAGTTCGTCTTTTAATGCATCGGTCAACACCAAAGCCGCATGAGTGGCTATGACTACCTCACAGGAAGTCTTGCCTAATGCGGTATCCACCACGGAAACCACGTCGCGTTTCCATAGGTCGTTAAAATGCGTCTCCGGTTCGTCGAGTAACAGCAGCGAATCGTGCTGATCTTCCAGCAGATGAAACAACGCCATCCGGCCCAAGACCATTTGTTCACCGTCGGAAAGTTCGTCATAACGTAAAACACCGACATCGTTCTCAACCGCGTCGCGATCCGCTGATTCATCCGGCTTGGGGAAACAGCGCAGCCGCAATTCAACGTCGTCGAACAATCCGGCCTGATGCAAATCAACCAGCTTGGTAAAAAGTTGGAATGCAGTCGCCTCATGACCGCCCAGCAGAGCCCATAAGGCTTCGCCTTGCGTCCCGCTGATTTGCAAATTGTCGTTAGCGGACAAGGTTTCGCCGTAACCACTGAAATCACCTTTTAGATCGAAATGTAATGTTCGCCGTTCTTCAGTCGGATGCGGTTCGGTAACGACCTCACCGGCGCACAGTAACCAATCATGCGCAATTTCCAGTAAACGATTGCGACGCCACATTTCTGTTTGCAAACGGCAACGGAATGTCACCGAAACCAGATGATGCCAGCCGCCGCGTTGCAGCATTTCTTGTAACGGCGATAACGGCCTTTCCTTTCCAAACGCTTTGGCTAACTGAGTTTCCATTTCAGCCAAATTATCGTGAGTATCAAGGTAGGCTTGCGGCAATGCTATCGCCAACAAAGCACATTTCAATAATGCCGGCGTTAGCAAAATCGGGCGTCGAAAACCATTGCTTGCCGAGGAACTATCAGGAAACCAATCGCCAGCATTGGCGTTTTCCGACTGACGGCTATCCTGATCTTGGCTTGCCAGTTCCTGAGCCATGCTCCAACCCGCCGGGCGTTCGGTTTCAACGGTTTCTTCACCGGTGGCTAAAGATTCCTCGCTGTCTTTGCTATCGGTGCTGCGATTCCATAAGGCCTGCCATGGCTGGATGGTGCCGGTGGTATAAGCCAATACCGCGTTTGGGAGAGCCATCAATGGCGGAGTGGTCGCTCGGCTGGGCCATTCGCCGGGTGCAATCAACGGCGACATGCCCGGCACGGAAGGCATGCCTTTAATTGTCAGATGTTCAATCGCCGTCTCGAATACTTCGACCGGATTGCCATCGTCGAAAACAAACCTCTCGTGCACCCACAAACTCGATTCCGTGTGTTTGCCCGTACATTGCAGCAGCAATGTGCGGTGATTGGACGAGCCCTGTTGATCCAATTCGTATATCAAGCTATCCG
>JAQTYP010000084.1 GCA_028688235.1 Methylomonas sp. | reverse complement strand
GCCCCTCGAAGACGGATACGTACAGCGTGGGCGGCACGCCGTCCACGCTAGACGACGCAATCGACAAGCCCCTGTTGGCGCTATCGGTCTGGCTTTTTTCGTCGGGCAGGTTGAAGAAATACTGGCCATTGAAGGCTTCCAGCACATGCAACTTGTGGAAGCTGCAGTTTAACTCGCGACGAAGCCATGTTGTTGGTGCGTGCACGGTGAGTGCTAGTTCTCGGACAGACTCTCCTAGCAAAGCAATTGCGCGGGCAGCTAGCAAAATGGATACAGCCCTCGTAGTTTGGACAATCGCTCGATGTCGAAGTTATCTTATGTGCGTTCCTGAATTTTTGCGGTGTTTAGATATTGATCGACGCCGCGATCGGCACGAATCAATGATTTATCGTTAAGACGCTGCAGTAGACGCTGATAATTCTGGTCATGTTGACTTCTGTCGTTTTGCCGGTGCCAAAGGTGTAAAACCGGCGCGGCAAATCGCCCTTCCTTGCGTTTGACACCGTGATGGATCAAACGGATCACAAGATCGGAATCTTCGTAACCCCAGCCTTCGTATATCTCGTCGAAGCCGTTTGTCGCGATAAAGTCGCTTTTCCAAATCGCCAGATTACAGGTCATGGCTTTCTGCCAATATTCCGGCTGCCGGTAGCGCCAATCCTTAAAATTCCAATAGATTAGCGGTAACAAACGATTGATGTGCCTTTGCAGCCATAATTTAGCAAAAAACAGAAAACTGCCAAAATGCAGCGCTATGTTTTGCTGTAAGACCTGTTCGGTATAGGCTTGGCTTACAAGGATGCGGTTGCCGGGCACGAAATAACTCTGCTCGGCGAGTTCACGATGACGCTGGATAAAATTCGGTAAGGCAATACAGTCGCCGTCTATAAACAGCAGATAACGACCGGAGCTTGCTGCGACGGCCTTGTTTCGGATGGTTCCAGCTCTAAAACCCTTGTCTTCGTGATGAACATGTTGAATGGCAATGAGACTATTTCGACGAAAATCGGAAATGAGCCGATGCGTTTCCGCTCTCGAGCCGTCGTCGGCAACGATGATTTCGAAATGCCGGTCTTGTTGAACCAGTAAGCTGTTTAAACTCGCAGCAAGGGCTTCCGGCCAGTTGTAGGTTGTGACGATGACCGAAATTAACTCAGACATTCATTTTATAGGCGTGGCGCCGTGGAGTCGTCGGCAGGCTTCCAACTCATTTTGGCAGTCGTGGCTTTGGCGTAGCGATAGAAAGTGCCTTCGAAATTTCCGAAGGCGATGACGAAACCTGCCCAACCATCCAGAATCCCGAGCTTTAAGAAATAAATTCTGAAAAATGTCCAAAAGGCGCGGCCTAATGCTATCCCCATACCGAGCGATTTACCGTTGCGTTCGAGTTTAATGGCTCCTAGCGAGGAATAGCGTTGCATTTTATGAATTAACTGATCCAGATTTTGATACGGTATTTGAATAATCGCATGCTTAAAGTAAGCTACCCGACCATTCAATGTATAACCTTCGTGCACTTCGGCAGCGTCATCGAAAACCATGGCGTGTTTTCTGAACAACTGCGGTTGCCGATAATCGGGATACCAGCCGCAATGCTTGATCCAGCGGCCCATAAACCAGTTTCGGCGGGGTACGAAATAGGCGTCGGCAGTCGGGTTCGCCAGGATGCTTTGAATTTCTTGCCGGGCTTCCGGCGTGCAGCGTTCGTCCGAATCCAGGCTGAAAACCCAGTCATGACTACAAGCGGCGATGGCGTCGTTGCGTAGCTTGCCGAACGTGGTAAACGGAATCTGTTTGACGGTCGCGCCGAGTTCTTCGGCAATTTTTGCCGTTTCGTCCGTACTGTTCGAGTCCAATACCAATATCTCGTCGGCCCATAATACGCTTTTAACCGCATCGGCAATTTTATCGGCTTCGTTGTAGGCGATGATGTAGACGCTGAGTGACGGCGAAAGGAATTCAGTCATTGGAAGGTTTAAAATTTAAGAAATATTTTTGTGGGTTTCGGATGACGATGCCGGAGCAATGTAACAAATATCGACGGCAATAAACAGCCGGTATTTAGGCTGAATGATACTTGTGTTCGCATGAAATTATCGCTCATGAAGCCGGTGCATCACCCGAGTTCATCTTCGTTGCATAAAGCATTGCGTCGGATGCCGAATAGAGCGCAACGAGAGTCAAAAACCAGTGTCCTTCCGTATGGTCCAATAAAGATGAGTTGAAAAGACAGCTGATTGCCAACAATAGCCAGAGACCTTGTAATAGCCAGCGTTTCGATTGCGGCAATCTTGTTGCTTGTCTAAGTATCGATGCAAGAAATGCCAGAAACAACAACAAGCCCGGTAAACCCAGTTGAGCCGTCATCAATAAGTATTCGTTATGTGGATTGACGACTACCGGCTGATGGGGAAAGACCTGTTGATATCTGAAGGCAAGACCGCCTATGCCCTGCCCTATCCACGGCGATTGCGCGATGATGTCAAGTGTATCGCGCCACCATCCCAGGCGTAAGCCCATGGAGGTTTCCGTTACGCTATTGTCGTGCCGGAAAAATAAGGCCGATTCGTTGATGCCGTCGAAGAAACGTGCGGCGTGGGGCGACAGAAACATAAATGCCGTAAACGCTGCAAGCGTAACGGCGGCTAATATGATGGCGGTTCTGGCGCTGAATACCTGCAGGAAAAACAATGCCGATAACAATAAAAATGCCAGTTGCCCGGTTCTACCGTCACCCACGATAAACAGATTAAAACCGGCCAAAATCAAAACAAGTATCCAAAATAGCCGATGCCGATCCCGTTCATAAAGGCGATGCAGACAGAAAAACCCCAAAAACGCCATGAACAAGCTATGGGTTATCCGATTTTTCAGAGGGACATAGGCCAATTCGGTGGAGATTAATCCGGCGTAAGCCGCGCAGGAAATAAGCATCGTAGTTATCAATGCGGCGAGCAGAAATTTCTCCGAGCGATTTCGGGTTTGTTCCGAACTGAGAAAGGGGATCAGAATCAAGGGTAAGAGTAAAACTCGATATTTAAACAAAGCACCGAAAGCCTTTGGCAACGGCGCGGTGGAATAAACGACACTGAACGCCAGCACTGCGAACAATATCAAGGCGTAAAGCGCGCTGGGTGATTGCTCGAGGACATTTCTCGCGGATTTCATGCTGAAGCTCGCTAGCCAGAGCGTGGCGATGAGTATCCAGAATGCCAGGGTCGCCGAGGTCGAAAAATGGATAGCGACGATAAAAAAAGGTAAAAACTGTTCGCCGATTGATAGTGCTCGATAACGTAGCGGCATAGGTGGCGATAAATTCATTGTATTGAAGACATGGAAAATTTAGGAGCTTAACGACGATAGGATTGTGTCAATGACTTGATTCGCCGGCAGTCCGTCAAGACAAGCGCTGTCACTGTCGCGATGTCTTTCGCAACCTTCCAGCTGGCAAGGCACGCAGCCGCTTTCGTGTTGCCCTTGGATCAAATGGACGTTGCCGACGCGCTGAGAGCCTACAGACAAAAAAGGCGCGACATCCTCGGCATATCCCAAAGGCCATGGCGCCCATTTCTTCGGATCTGTCGGCCCATAGATTGCGAAAGTCAGCGTGCCGGTCGCCGCGGCTAAATGCGTGATGCCGGTGTCAGGACCGACGAACAATTCGGCATTGACTATCAATTCGGTCAGTTGCGCCAGCGTCAACCGGCCTGCCAGGCTAACGACATCAATCGCCAAGGTTTGCCGAAATTCTGCAAGCGCCTGCATTTCATTGGGCTGTTGACTACCGGTCAATACAATGCCGATGCCGCGCTGGTGCAGAAACTCGATGATTCTTGTCCAGCCCTCGCTGTGCCACTCCTTATAGCGCCACTGCGGCATAATATGCAGGACCGCATAGGGTTTAACAGGATATTCCGGTAAAGGGGCGCTTGTTTTGGGCGGCGTTAGTAAGTAATGGCGTTGGATACCCAATAGATCGCAAAAGCGTAAGTTTTCCAGAACGGCATGGTCGTAATCTTCACGGAAGACCAGCCAACGATTTAACAGCCATTTTTTCCACCAGGCTTTACCGGCTGCTGCGTCGACAAAACCCAGGCTGAGTTTGCCGGCCAATATCGCGCACAGGACCGGCCTGTCGCCCGCTTGAGTGGAGACGGCCAAATCATATCGGCGAAACAAACTGATGAGTAATTTCGCAAAAGCCGAAGCCGATGGCTTGCCGTTCAACGGAATCAGAGCCGATATATCCGGATTGCCCTCCAGCATCGCCGCATTGGCCTTGAATGTCAAAACGTCTATGGCCGCATCTGGATAAGCTTGTTTGAGCGAACGAATCAGCGGTGTCGTCAGCAAGGTATCGCCTAAAAAGCGCAGCGTTATCACCAAAATGCGTTTAGGCTGTATATTGATCGGTTCGGCGACTGGCATTCCTTAGGTCAGGCGTGGCTGGTTAATGAGTAATTTTAAAGGTAAAAGGGTTTGGATACGTTACAAAATTCGAATAGACGCATGACCGATAGTCAGGTTTATAAGCGCTTGATGCGTTTCGTGCTGCCGTATTGGCGAATGTTTGTAGTCAGCGCCATCGGGTTTGCGATTTACGCCGCGACCGAGCCGGCGGTGGTCATGGTTATTCAGCGCATCATCGACAGCTTTAGCGGTACGGATAGAACGGATATCCAATATCTGCCCTTGCTGTTTATCGTGCTATTTCTCGTGCGGGGCATAGGCGCTTTTCTGGGCAACTATTATCTGGCACGTATCTCGGGCAATGTCATTCATAAATTGCGTTGCGCGATTTTCGATCATTATACCCGCTTATCGGTACAGTATTTCGACAGCCAAAATAGCGGCTATATGATTTCGCGGATCACCCACAATATCGGCGAAGTCACACGGGCAACGACCGATTCGGTGCGTTCCTTCGTCAGGGAAGGTTTTACCGCATTAGGCCTGCTCTGGTACTTGGGTTATACCAATTGGCAATTGTCCTTGGTGTTTTTGGCGATAGCACCGATCGTGGTCTTGATGGTTAAGTACGTCGGCGGCCGCTTGAAACGTTTGAGCCGCCATATGCAGGATACGGTCGGCGATTTGACCCATATCACGTCGGAAATGGTATCCGGCAACCGCATCGTCAAAAGCTTTGGCGGCGAAGATTACGAAAGACAGCGTTTCAGGCAAACCAGCCTCGAAAACCGCAAGCAATACCGCAAATTGATTATGACCGTCTCGCTGAATAATCCGTTAATGCAATTGCTGATTTCGTTTGCATTGGCCGGCATGATGTATCTGGCGCTGATGATCATGCAGTCTTCCAGTCCAGGTGAATTCGTCGGTTTCTTCACGGCGGCTTTTTTATTGCCCAAGCCTATACGCCAATTGAGCGATGCCAATGCCGAGATATTAAGAGGCATAGCGGCAGCCGAAACCTTGTTCGAAGTATTGGATGAACCAACGGAAGTCGACCAAGGCGAATACGAAGTCGAGCGTAGCCGAGGTCGAATAGAATTCAAAAACTTAAGCTTCAAGTACCCCGATGCCGAGACTTACGCTCTGAAGAGCATCGACCTGACGATAGAACCGGGTACGACGGTGGCCTTGGTCGGTGCTTCCGGCGGCGGCAAGAGTACGATGATCAATTTGTTGCCGCGTTTTTACGATTATTCGGAAGGGCAAATATTAATCGACGGCATCGAATTAAAGCGTTACAAGTTGGATTGCCTGAGACGGCAAATCGCTTTGGTTACCCAGCATGTGACATTGTTCAACACCACCGTTGCCAACAATATCGCTTATGGCGCACTGCAACACGCCGAGCGAGACAAAATCGAACAGGCGGCAAGCGATGCCTATGCGCTGGATTTCATCAATAAAATGTCCGACGACTTGGATACCGAAATCGGCGAAAACGGCGTCAAATTGTCCGGCGGCCAGCGCCAGCGTCTGGCCTTGGCGAGAGCCTTGTTGAAGGATGCGCCGATTCTGATTTTGGACGAAGCGACATCGGCCTTGGATACCGAGTCGGAGCGCTACATCCAGTCGGCACTCGCTCGTGTGATGCAAGGGCGCACGACATTGGTCGTGGCGCATCGTTTGTCTACTATCGAGAACGCCGATGTGATCCTGGTGATGGATCGAGGAACGATAATCGAACGCGGGTCTCATCAGGAACTATTGGCTCTAAACGGCGCTTATGCCAAGTTGCATAAAATGCAATTCCAACAAGAAGTAGTGGCATGATCGCGTCTAATATCTTGCGGCTGATTGTTTGATTTTTAAATCGGCGATGCATTGCCGCAAGTATGCTTGTTGCCTTTCTATGTCGGCGCACAAGGCAAGTTGAGCGAGGGCGCGATTCAGATTTTGGCGCGGTTCGCTGGTTTTGAAATAGCGGTTTCCGCTCAGATAGTCGGTGAAAAAACGCAGTCCCAGTTCGAAAGGGATCAGCCGGATCGCGTCGTAAAGATAGTCGTAATCGCTCGAAACGAAAAACTTTCCGGCCTCGGACAAATAGCTTTCCAAAATATTGCTGCAACGGTCCAGATCGAAGCCGCCGGTTTCCTTGTCGTGGCAGCAAGAACGTATGCAGTCGCCGATATCGTAATGCACCAGGCCGGGTTTGACCGTGTCCAGGTCGATCAGGCTGACGATGCGGTAGCTGCCTGGCTGGAACAAAAAATTGTTCAGTTTCGGGTCGCCGTGTATCACGCGTTCCGTCAATTCACCGCAATTCCTGGCATTTTCCAGGACATGAGCTTGTTGGCGGCGGGACTCGATAAATGCCTGGCATTTTCGAAATTCGCCGTCGATCTCAACGGCAATTCCCTGGGCCATCAGCCTATCGTATTGCTCCAAATGAGCCGGAGTAACGTGAAATCCGGGCAGCGTATCGTGCAATAGTGTGGGCGGTAAGTCAGCGCACAGGCCGTGAAATTGCGCCAGCGCAAAACCTGTTTGAACGGCTTCGTCCGGATGATTTATGCTCTCCCGACTTTCGGCCGGATGGATGCGTTCGAGTGCGCGCCAGATGTCTTGCTGCTCGTCCCGATAAAACGCCTCCCCTTGCCGGGTAGGCAGGATGTTTGGAATGCGCAAGCCTGCCGAGTCGGAGGATTTTTGCCGTATGTGGCGGCCCAGAACGGCCAAGTTGTCCATGACTTCATGCGGTCTTGGAAACACATGAGTATTGATGCGTTGCAGCACAAAGGTATCTGTGGGGGCCTCGATCAGATAGGTGTCGTTGATCAAGCCATGACCGAGAGGCTTGATCATTATTGGATAGCTATTATCGACGAACTGCGCGACTACGTGGCGTAGATGTCTCTTCACAACAGAGCAATCGTTACCTGGCATCTAACACATCGATTTAACACGACTTCAATGCAAGCCATCCCGTATAGGTGCTAGCGCAATTGCCTTACGCGTCACAATTTCGCAATTTGTTGACTGAGTAACTGCAATGCCCGCCAGCGATGGCTGATGCCGTTTTTTTGTTCCGCACTCAACTGAGCCGACGAGCATTGGTACTCCTCGACCCAAAAAATCGGATCGTAACCAAAGCCGTTTTCTCCTACGGCCTGAGACAGAATACGGCCCTCCCAAACTCCCTGCGCAATCAAGGGCGTGGGATCGGCCGCATGACGCATGTAAACCATGACGCAGACGAAACGTGCCGTGCGGTGTTCGGGCGGCACGTCCTTAAGGTTTTTTAGAACCTTGTTGAGGTTGGCTTTGTCGGTTGCACGGGGACCGGCGTAGCGGGCCGATATTACCCCAGGAGCGCCGTTCAACGCGTCGACCACCAAGCCCGAGTCGTCTGCGATGGCCGGCAGCTTGCAGCGTAACGCCGCGTTACGCGCCTTGATGATGGCGTTTTCGATGAAGGTCGACCCAATTTCGTCGGGTTCTGTCACGTTGAATTGCGACTGCGGCAGGATATTGTCGTTTTGCAAGATCGCTTGAATTTCGCGTATCTTGCCCGGATTGCTGCTGGCTAAAACAATGGAAGTCATGCAATGGACTGGGTAGGTTTAACGGGGAGCATTGCGATTGTCCAGGCTTTTGGCAGTTTGCAAGGCCTCTTGTTGTTTGTCCAGTAACTGTTTGATCCCTGCTTCGGCCAATTCCAACATCGCGTTGAGCTCGTCCTTTCTGAAGGCATGGCCTTCGGCGGTACCTTGCACTTCTATGAAGTTACCGGCATCGTTCATCACCACGTTCATGTCGGTTTCCGCCTGACTGTCTTCGGCATAATCCAAATCCAGCACGGGAACGCCGCCGAAAATGCCGACCGAGACCGATGCCACTTGGCCATGCAACGGATTTTTCTTGATTTTGTTGGTTTTCAACAAATGTTCGATCGCAATCGATAGAGCGACGAAGCCGCCGGTAATCGAGGCGGTACGGGTGCCGCCGTCGGCCTGAATTACGTCACAATCGATCGTGATGGTATTTTCGCCCAGGGCTTTCATGTCCATGGCGGCGCGTAACGAGCGACCGATCAGACGTTGTATTTCCAGCGTACGCCCGCCTTGTTTGCCGCGGCCGGCCTCCCTGTCCATCCGGCTGTGCGTGGAACGGGGTAGCATGCCGTATTCAGCGGTTACCCATCCCTCGCCCTTGCCTTTTAGAAAGCGCGGTACGCTATTGTCGACACTGGCCGTGCACAACACCCGGGTATCGCCAAATTCGACCAATACGGAACCTTCGGCGTGTTTGGTGTAATGGCAGGTAAAACGTATGTCGCGCAGTTGGTCTGGGTTGCGTCCGCTGGGTCTCATGATGGTCTCACCTGATAAAAACTGCGGCATTATACTGGCTTTGCGTGCCGATTTTTGAATATTGCTCGTTTACGAAACGGGCTTGTCGTTGCCGACTGTTAGCGCCTGCTCCAGTTCTACCACCGTTTGCGGGCGATTTTCCGGCAGAATTTCCATCGCCCAATCGATGGCTTTTAACAGATATTCGGGATATTTGCGCTTATAAACTTTAACCGCCGGTACTAGAGTGTCCTGCTTAAATCGGTCGGGAGCCGCGGGTGGAACTTTTAAATCCAGGCAGGCACGCATGCTGGCGCCAATCGCATAAATATCCGTCCAGGGACCAAGGTTTCCGCGATTTTCATATTGCTCGGGAGGTGAAAAGCCCAGGCTAAGCACCTTTGCACGCAAATTTGACTGGGAGATCGGGAAGCGTCGAATGGCGCCGAAATCGAGCAGTAAAGGATCGTTTTCCGCGCGGATCAGAATATTGGCAGGCTTGATATCCAGATGGACGAATTGATGCTCATGGATGACCGCTACGCCCTCCAGCAATAACTTGAACACGGTCAGTAAAAAGCTTTCGGTAATCGGCATGCTTTTTCTATGCAGTAATCTATCTAACGTAATGCCATAGTCATAGGTCATCACCATATAGACGGTATCGTTAGCCTGAAAAAAATTGATGACCTCGACGATGTTGTGGTGCTTTAGCGTCGCCAAAACCTTGGCTTCCTCGAAAAATAACGCGCGGCCGCGCATGAACATCTGCTGAGACTCCGCGCTATTGGGTACGACGACATTGTTCCAGGTTCGGTGTGCCAGCTTTCTGGGCAGGTATTCCTTGATCGCCACCTGAACCTGATCTTCCAGTTGTCTGGCAAGGTAAACCGAGCTAAAGCCGCCGTGCGCAAGCTCACGCTCGATCATATAGTGATCTATAATGGTGCCCGACTGTAAGTAGTTCCACTGCTGTGGATACGTTTCCGGGTCGTAATATTCGGCCATTGTCTGTTCGATTAGCGAGTATTCGCGGCGATTATAGGTGAAAAATGATTAGAAGCATGACTGCATTTGCAGACGGTGAAATTAATGTCGATAACATGAGCATACTCTGCGAATTGCGTTCGGTGAATCACCGCTATGCGGATGTCAGCGTCAAATTGCCGGAACGTCTGCGTTTTACCGAAGTCGACGTGCGTCGCTTGATTGCCGACAAGCTCAAGCGTGGCAAAATCGAATGCGCCTTGAGTTACAAAAAACAAAGCGGCAGCCAAAGTTTCAACATTAATCTGCTGACGGTGCAAAACTTATTGGCCGCCACCAGTGAAATCGAAGCGCTGATGCGCACTCCTCAGCCGTTTTCCGCGCTGGATGTTCTAATGTTTCCCGGGATCCAAAACGAATCCGAAACGGAAAAGGACGCCTTGCGGGAGAATATTATGACCTTAGTTGACGCGACTCTGGACAAAATGTTGGATACACGAGCCAGAGAAGGGGCG
>JAQTYP010000546.1 GCA_028688235.1 Methylomonas sp. | reverse complement strand
GTCTGTCCTGGTGATAGCGAAAAAAAAGCCCGTTTACCAACGCAAACGGGCTTTTTAAAAGCAATACAATCCCAGGATTAGCTTGCGTTGTCTAAACGTTGGCGTCCAAAACCGATCAATCCGACCAAAGCCGAACCGAATAACCAAACGGCGCCAGGCACGGGTACGGGACGGAAGGATGTCAGACTCAATTTGTTCCCGGTGCCGTCATTGGTTTGAAGAACAAAGCTCATCGGCGCGGTAGGCGCGGGTGCGCCAAGTCCGAATATATTGAAGTCGCCCGAGGTGCTCACCCAATTCTGGTCGCTGCCCCAGGCGCCGCCTGTCGTCGCCTGGCCGATGAATTCCGCTGCGAAATCGAAGGTTGCCCCGGCGGAATTCCAGGTAAAGAAACTAAAATCGGCCAGGGAAAAAATTCCATTTCCCGAATCGGCGCCGCTAATGGTTAGCGAAAAATCGGTGACATCTATGCCTAGGAGCAGAAATTGATCGCCTGGGGCGTTAAGAATTTCGGCATCCGCGAACGACAGAATACCGTGGGCTTCGGCGGAATTGTTGAAGGAACTGCCGCTCCAATCGACAAAAAAGCTCATCGGTGCCGCTTGAGCCGGAGTTGCCGCAAGTAGAGTGCCGGCCAAGGTTATGCCTGCTGCGATAATTCGTGATTGAAAAGTCATTGATCAATAAACCTCGTATATTTCAAATGTCGGGTTGTCCGCCACCGGCACTAACCGGCGGCGGGCTGTAGGGCTTACATGCCGATCTCGGCGCAGCTATACACAAAGTCGGCGGCTATTGCGGCTGGCGGTTGTGTCGCGGTACTCGGCGCGGTGGCGGCGTTATTGCAGCTTGCTATCATCGCGCGGGCTTGCTGTTTCTTGCTGATCGCATTGTTCAGCAAGGTATTGCGCAAGCCTTGGATTGGGGCCAACTGTGCCAGTTTTTGTTGGTAAGCGGCCTCTTCCAATTTCTGTACGGCCTGCCAGTTGTTACCCAGCACACCGTCTTTCAACACTTGAATCGCATCCAGATTTTCCTTGGCGGCTAAGCCGGCCAGTTCCCGAGCCGTAGCGTTATTGGCAACCTGTTTGGCCTGAGTATCCAAACGATCCGACAATCGGATGTTTTCCAGCGCATTGATTGCGCGCAGGAAGGACGCAACGGCGACTACCTGAGTGGAATCCAGCTTGACATGGCGATTAGCGCCTTTTGACGTCAACGAAGACGGTGAGTTATTGAACGCGTCGCTGTTATACGAGGCAATGGCTTCTTCCAACGTGCTAACCGCATTGTTGTGGAAAAACGGCGCGGTATCGGCGGCTTCGATCAGCGGTGAGGTGCTGAAGCGACCGTCGCCGTAACACACTTCCCCGTCAGGTCCGCACGTCGCAGGCGTTTGTCCTAAACCACCGTCATAGGCCATGTCGGGCTTGAGCAGACGGGCGGGATGGATTTTCATCTGTTCGATCCCGGTATTGCGGGTTGGGTTGGAGTTGGTGGTAGAACTGCGGCCGCCGGCATTTTGATGGCAGCCGTTGCAGTTTGCTGACTCGCCGAGTACCACCGTCGAGCCCCCTTGGCAGGTCTGTGGAATGGCACCGCCTTGCGCCGAGCCATCGGAGCACGGGTTTTGTTTGGTGTCGAACAGTAACTTGCCGGTTTGAGTCAATGGATCATTGAAGGTGAGCTTATACACCGGGTAGTCTTTGCTGCGACCCAATGACAAGGTATAGGCTTCGATTGCATCGAGCTCGGGCACGGTGGGTACGCGAAAATCGACGTTGGCGATTCGAGCCATTGTTTTGGGCATATGTTGAGCGACCGCGCCCAGCGCGAATTCATTCAGCGAGCCGCCGCCCGGCGCACCGTCACCGCTCCAGCCGGTGGCGTTGGCAAATGCATCGTCGGCCGCAAATTCGCCTTTGGGAAAGTTAGGTAGTTCCGGATTGGCGAATCTTTCGCTTTTTACCGTGGTCGCCATCGACAAGGTGTGAGGCACGCTACGGAAGACATCGATGCTAGGGCCGTCGACATTAGTCAGAATCAAGCCGTGCTTGCGCAACAGTGTCGGATTTTCCAGGTCCGCCAACGCCGGGTTGGTTTCCGCGACGAATAACGGATCGTTGTTGGGGAGCTTCGCGATATAGTTGGGATCGATCGTGAAGTTGTTGTCCGCTCGGTGGCAAGTGCCGCAGGTTCTGCCGTTTCCGGCGAAGGTTTCGTTATGGAAAATCTGGCGACCTAGGGCAATCTGCGCGCCCAGTACCGGCGTTAAGTCGGAGAGCGTGTCGGCATTGGCCGCTTTCGGCAATAAAAACTCAAAACCGGATGAGGATTCAACTGCACGGCTATTGAAATCGCCCATCGCCGTGGTCAGCCACGGCTTATCGGCGTAGTACAGTTTCTGCATCAAATCGGGCGAGCCGACGATGGCTAAGGCTTGCGCGGGCGAAACGTCTTGTTGGGTGACTACCACGGAGTCCATGGTGAAGCCCATTAATTGTTGGCGTTGCAACTGGGTTGTGAATTGGCCCTTGCCATCGGCAACCGCGAAATCGCCTAACCGCATCATCTTGTCGGTAGCTTCCGGTAGCAC
>JAQTYP010000545.1 GCA_028688235.1 Methylomonas sp. | reverse complement strand
ACTCGGTAGTGGCAAATGTAACTTCCCTGACTTCCCAAGGTGATTGCAGGCCTAACGCCATGCTGAATAAGGTTTCACTGTTCATTGCTATAGGATCGCATACCCACTATGAATCACATAGAGCCTTGATTATGAGTGTGTATAACAACCAGTTTTCGTCCGACCAGAAACAAAACGACGAGTACAAAAAGGATTTATATAGAAGCACGATTATCGGATTCGAGAAACTTAAAGCCAAGAAGCAGCTAGCGAAGCTGGATGCTATAACGAGCGTTACTAGTCCCGAATTTCAAGCGATATTTCAGTCTTTGGACGACATGGAAGAAACTTATTATTGGGATATCACCAATAATCGGTTGCATATTATCGATAAATTCAAAAAGATCGTCGATAAAAAAGAGCTGGAAAAAGTCGCCCAAGAATATCTATTCGAGCATTTATGGCTTCTGGATCCGACTTGGGACAGAATAAAGGGATCAGAACATTTAGAATTAACGTTAACACAGGAACTGAAAAGGGCCAAACCAAATGCCGACAGCGGCGCCAGAATTGATATCGCTTATCGCAACAGCGCCGGTCGTCAGATTATTATCGAACTTAAGAAACCTGGCATAACACCCGATTTTTATGCACTACTTAAGCAAGTAAACAAATACAAGCAAGCTGTAAGTCAATTCCTAAAAGAGCATCCGGATACATTTCACGCCTCGGTCGAAGCCATTGATATATGCGTTTTACTTGAGAAAGACATCGCATTAGATGAGGATGAAAGAAAGCAATTGCAAGTTGCAAACGCCAGAATAGTTACATATAAGGGCTTGATTGAAAATGCGTACAGAGTTTACCAAGACTATTTAAACGCTCATCAAGAGGCTTCTAAAATCGAGCAACTAATACAAAAAATTAACTAACAGCTTCCAAATGCCTCAAAATTGCCTCGCCTTGCTGCCTGATAAACTCCGGGGGTAAGGCATTGCCTATCATTAGTGCCGCCGAGTCTTTGCCTCTGCGCAACGAAAAATAATAATCTTTAGGGAAGGTTTGCAGTAACGCCGCCTCCCTTAAAGTGATCGCTCGGTTTTCTTCCGGGTGTAAAAACCGACCTTTCGACGGATTGTGACACCCACCCGTTATCGTCGGCGCAACATCGCCCCAACTCATCCTGCCGTATACATCTCTGAATCCGTTCGGATAGCGTTTATGACATTCCAACCAATATTCAGGCGGCAAGTCCTTTCTGCTGCCGCCGTCTTTAGGAATCAAAGAAATCAATTTGTCGATCTTTTCCGAGCGTACTTCGGGTAAATCGTGCAGCGGATCACCGCTTTCTCCGGCTCTCGGCAACCAAGCAATGGCTTCTTTTACCGTTGTTTTAATTTCGCTCGGTTTCGGCTGTTCGACGTTACCGAACCGGCTGGCTGTAAAAATCATGCGTTTGCGTCTTTGCGGAATACCGTACTCGGCGATATCGTCGATACGCAAGCTTGAAGCATCGATACAATAGCCTAAGTCTTTAAGTTGCGCGATTGCATCGGCCATTCGTTTATCTTTCGCCAGCGCCGGGACGTTCTCCATCATTATGCATTTCGGTAAAAACACCTTTACCCAGCGAACGAATTCGAAAACGAGATCGTTACGGCGATCTTCGACACTGGCTTCTTTATTTCTGGTTCTCAGCGACGAAAAGCCTTGGCAAGGCGGACAGCCGGCCAATAAGGATAATTCGCCGGGTTTTAAACCCAATGCCGACATCACTTCCGCCGGCGAAAGTTTGCAAATGTCGTCTTCCAGTAACAAAGTTCTTATGTGGTTGCGGCGGTATGTTTCGGCTGCAATGTCGAGCAATTCAACACCTGCAAGCACGCGAAAGCCAGCTTGTTCAAGCCCGCATGTCAGCCCGCCGGCGCCGCAAAATAAATCGATTGCTGTGTAATTTTTCATAACTTATATTGTAGTAATGCTTTGCGTCAAACGCCATTCCAAAAATAACGCGAGAGCCGTCCGATTAGCCGCAGCAAAAAACTGGGGCAAAACTGGCATTCAAATCCCTATAGCCCGACTGGCAGCCACATATCGGATTGATTACTGTCACTATCGACCATAACGTAGCAGTCCGCATTTGGCCGAAACGTAGCTACCAAACCTCAACAAACAGTTGCAGCAAACGCCCGCTATCGAAACCGCAATTGAACGAGGTCATAACTCCGTGATCATCATGCCGGTCATTGATTGTCGCTGTTAGAGTTGAAATTCCATCGCTCAAAGCCCTTATTTTTGTTTGGTACCGACAAGGCAAAACCCACGCGAAAAATGATTCCACATTTTTCGTAGCGATCAGATTCACTGAGGCGGCTGGAAGAAAGTACATTGACGGCGCAATCCGTAATTTGGTTTTGTTTTCAGTAGCCCGCGCTTGATCATTTGCCTCGTAACCTTGCCATGCGTTTGGCCACCCGTTGCGCATATTGTTGGGCCAGTTCCTGCTGTTTGGGTTTGGTGCCGGGTGAATGATAGCGGCCGATAGCCGTTTTCCAAGCTCCGGTTTTTTGGTATTCGCGTTTAAGTATCCGGGCGCCGGTACGAGTATTGTGAAAGGGTTCCA
>JAQTYP010000544.1 GCA_028688235.1 Methylomonas sp. | reverse complement strand
GTCTTTCGTGGGCGAAATGATTTTTCCAGGCTTATTCGGTCAAATCGCCAAGGGGCAGATGCAAGTTTGCTCTCCAGGCCGTCGACGTGGCTTCCTGATGCTTCAACACCCCCTGCGGGTATAGACCTCCCCAGAAAACCAGCACGGCGGGAATACCGAGCAGTGCCAGTTCGCGCGGGCGCAAATCAGCCAGACGAGCGACGGAATCGTGAACGACCGGACCGAACAGGCCGCGCCTGGCGAAATTCAATACATAGGCGGCCGCTATCATCGCGGTGAACAAGGCGACAGCGGCGAGCGCCGGATAAACCTTCAACGTGCCGATGACGATTAACCATTCGGCCGGAAAACTGTTGGTGCCGGGAACGCCGATGCTGGACAGGGCGAAGATAAAAAACAGCGTCGTCAACTGCGGCATCGGACGGGCCAGGCCACCCAGATGGGCATATTCGGTGCTTCCAAGACGCTGTTGTATCATGCCGGCGATCAACATCAGGCTGCTGGCGACGATGCCGAAATTCAGCAGTTGCATCACGGCCCCCTGCAGTCCTTGCAGCGTCAAGCTGGCGATACCCAGCAGCACCAAGCCGACGTGACTAATGCTGGCGTAGGCCAACAGGCGGCGCAAATTGGTTTGTTGCAGTGCGATCAAGCCGGCGTAAAGCAAGGTCACCGCGCCCAGGGTTGCCAACAGCCAGCGTTGTTCATAGGCGGCGGCCGGCGCCAGCGGTATCGCGAAGCGAATGATGCCGTAAAGGCCCAGTTTCAAACCGGTCAACAGCGCGGTAATCTGGGCCGGAGCTTCCATGGCCACGGTCGGCAACCAGACATGAAACGGCGGCAATGGCGATTTCACGGCGAAACCAAGCAGCAAAAGCAAAAAGATCAAGCCCTGCGCCTCCGGTGCCGGCGGTGCGTTCAGTAGTTCGGGCAGGCTGAAGCTCAAGCTCCCCGTAGCGCCGCCGGCCTCGAGCGGCGCCGCGTGATTCAAGGCCAACAAAATAAAACCGAACAGCAGAGGCACGCCGCCGAACAGCATATACAAGGTATATTTCATCGCCGCGTAACGCCTCTCCGCGCCCATGCCCCATAAGCCAATCAGGAAGAACAACGGCGGCAGCGTCAATTCCCAGAACAGAAAGAACAAGACCAAATCCAGTGCGCAGAAAACGCCTATCGTGATGCTTTCGAGCAGCAGCAATAGCAGCAGATGGAATCGCCTCGAATGACTCACCGAATTCCAGCCGGCCAATATCGCCATCATCGTCAGCAGTGCGGTCATCGGTAGAAATAGCACCGAAATGCCGTCGACGCCGAGTCGATAATGCACGTTCAGTCCGGCTATCCAGACATGGCGCTCCAGCAATTGAAAATCGGGCAGGGCGGGATCGAAAACCTGGACAACCAGCAGGGTCAGAACCAGTTCCAAGCCGCTTATGGTCAACGCGGCCCGCTTGGCCAGTTCTTGGTCGCGAATCAGGGTCAGCAGCATGGCTCCCGCGGCCGGCCAGAATAGACAGAGCGAAAGTAGAGGCAGATTATTCATGTGTCGGGAGTTCGGTGTGATGGCCGCTGTGTTCAGGATAGTGCTCGCTGATCTCGCTGGCTTCCTGATCGATGAATTTCAACCACGGGGTCGTGTAAAAACCCGTGGCTATCAATAAGCCGCTAATCGTCAGCGCGATGATGCGCTCTTGCATTAGGGGATGGTGATTGCTGCTTCCGGGCTGGACGAAGCGTTTGTGGTGGGTGATGAACAGGCGCTGAAAGGCCCACAGCAAAAACGCCGCCGCCAGTACGTTGCCCAGCAAGATGGCGATGGCGGTCAGCCAGCCGTGTTCCTCTATGACGCCTTCTATCAGCAAATGCGCGGCGTCGAAACCCGGCGTGCCCGGCATGACCATCGTGCTGAGCGCCGAAATCAAAAACAGCAGCGCAATCGCGGAATGGGTTTCGAACAGGCCGCCTAATCGGGGCAGATAAGAGGTGCGGGTACGCTCGTAAATCAGGCCTATGCCGAACAGCATGCCGGCGGTAGCCAGACCGTAAGCTGTCGATAGTAAGATGCTGCCTTCCAGCGCGAAATCGTTAAACGAGAATACGCCGATCGCCAACATGCCGGTATGGCTGATCACCGCGAAGGCCAGCAAACGGCGCATATTGATTTGCATCAGCGCCAAAACCGCGCCGTAGAAAATGCCTATCATGCCCAAGCTGACGGCGAAATGCGCCCAATTTTCGGCTTCGCCCGGCACCAGCGGCAGAATGAAGCGTATGACCCCATAGATACCCAGCTTCAAGCCGTGCAGAAAAATAGCGGCGCTGGCCGCCGTACCGTGCTCGGCCAGAGGCGGCAGCCAGGCGTGAAACGGAAACAAGGGCATGCGCACCGCAAAACCGAAGAACAGCAATATGAAGATCAAGGTTGCCTGCGGAATCGCCAGATTGTGGTGCTTCAAGGTCAACCAGTCGAAACTGAGAGGCAAGCCGCTTTCGGCCAGGCCGAAGCTCAACAGTAAACAGCCGGTCAAGCTCATCGACAAACCGGACAGCCAGTATTGCAACACCGATTTGACCACGCGTCTGCGCTGTAAGCCGGTACCGGCGGAAACC
>JAQTYP010000543.1 GCA_028688235.1 Methylomonas sp. | reverse complement strand
CCAAAGGCAGATGGCAACAATTTTGGGACAAGATTGATCAATATGGCTCCCACGTTTATGCATAGATGACATTATTGAAAATCAGCACCCAGACGATGAAGGTTGCCTTTTCGCATCGACACTGTTTAAGTCGTGTACGTAGGTTAGGTTAAATATCGGATGAGCCGTGCAATATGGTTCATATCCTACCGAGTTGTGAGCACATGCTTAAAAACCTCGATTTTATGGGGGGGGGCAGCTAATATCAAATGGCTTGGAGGCCTTCCGAAACAGCGAAATCTAAAAATCCACGATCAACGCTATGTTACAGTCAACATTGTCAAAAACTTTTAGTCCTTAATTTATATTTCAGTGAAAAAGTTTGTTCCCCTATATCTTGTCGGCATCGATCTCGGTACCACCCATACTGTTGTCGCTTATTCGGCAATAAACGATCCCAAAAAACACATTCAACTATTCGAGGTTCGACAATTGACCTCGCCGGGTGAAGTGGCCGAACGGCCATTGTTGCCGTCGGTACGCTATCATCCCGCCGATGGCGAAATGGGCGCCGGCGCAGGCTTCTTGCAGCCGGAAGACGGCGCGGTATTAGGCGAAGCCGCGCGGGTGCTGGGCGCCAAGTCGCAAGGTCGGTTGGTGACTAGCGCCAAGAGTTGGCTGTCACATACATCGGTCGATCACACTGCCCCGATTCTGCCGTGGGGCAGCGACGAGTCGGTGTTCAAGGTGTCGCCACTGGAAGCCTGCGCCAGCTATTTGCGCCATGTACGCACGGTGTGGGAACATCGCTTTCCCGAGGCGCCGTTGCTGCAACAAGATGTCGTCATCACTGTGCCGGCGTCGTTCGATGAGTCGGCTAGGTCGTTGACGCTGGAGGCGGCCAAAATGGCTGGTCTGAGCGACGTGCGCTTACTGGAGGAGCCGCAAGCCGTTGTTTACGACTGGTTGCGTCGGCATGCGGGCAGCATAGCGCCCAGCCTGGTTGGCAGCCGCTTGCTGTTGGTTTGTGATGTCGGCGGCGGTACGACAGATTTGACCTTGATCAAGATCGAATACGGCGAAGGCGAACCCAAGCTGACGCGGATTGGCGTCGGCGACCACCTGATGCTCGGCGGCGATAATATCGATTTGGCTCTGGCGCATCTGGCCGAAAGCCGGTTAAGAGTCGGCGACAAGAAGCTTTCGACGGCCGATTTATCACAATTGCTGGAACAATGCCGAATCGCAAAAGAGCGGTTGCTGGCTGATGACGCGCCGGATCAAATCGCGGTGACTTTGCTGGGCGGAGGTTCCAAACTGATAGGAGGCACCCGCGGCACTTCGCTAAGCCGGGAAGAGGTCGAAAGCATCGCTATGGAAGGTTTCCTGCCCTTATCCGGTTTGAACGAGCTGCCGGACAAAAAGCGTAGCGGCGTCGTCGAATTCGGCTTGCCTTATGCCGCGGAGCCGGCGATTAGCAAGCATATAGCGGGGTTCTTGCAGCTTCATGCTCAAGCCGCCAAGACCGCCCTCGGCAGCGAATCTATCGTGCCGGATGCCTTGTTGCTGAACGGCGGGGTTTTTCGTAGCCAGGCCATGGTACAACGCGTCATCGCTTTGCTGGCTAATTGGCGAGAAGGCAGGGCGCCGCTGTTATTGGACAATCACCATCCCGAGTTGGCAGTGGCCTATGGCGCGGTCAGTTATGCGATCGCCCGTAAGGACAAGAAACTCAAAATCGGCGGCGGAGCCGCGCGAAGTTATTTCCTGCTGGTCGATGACTATAAGATTGCCGGCGGCAAGGACCAAATTCGTCGCGGGGTATGCATCCTGCCTAAGGGTAGCGAGGAAGGGCATGAAGTGCTGTTGAGCGACCGGCAATTTGCGTTACGCGTGGGGCAGCCTGTCAGGTTTCATTTGTTGTCCGGTAGCGGCGACGGGGATTTTCGACCGGGCGACATCGTGGAGCTGGACGATGAACGATTTCATGGTTTGCCGCCGTTGGCGGTGGCATTCGAAGGCCAGCAAAGAGCCGAAATAGCCGTGCAATTGCTGGCAACCCATACCGAAGTCGGTACTTTGCGCCTGCAATGCGTCGCCGTTGAAGATGCTAGTCAACGCTGGGATGTGGAGTTTCAAATTCGCAAAAAAGCACCCCCGATCAGCTGCGCCGGCCTACCTGTGCAGTTACCGCTCGCGATAGAAAAAATCCAGGCTGTATTTGGTCCTAAATCCAAACAAATAGAATCTCATGCCGTCAAGAATTTGCGAGCCGACTTGGAAAAGGTGTTGGGTGCGCCGCGCGGAGACTGGCAAACGCCGTTGCTAAGAGAATTGTTCGGCGCCTTGCTGGAAGGCAGTAAATACCGCCGTCGTAGCGAACAGCACGAACGCCTGTGGTTGAGTTTGGCGGGCTTTTGTCTGCGACCGGGTTTCGGTTATCCCCTCGACGATTGGCGGGTGGAGCAACTGTGGAAGCTGTATCCGGAAGGCTTGCAATTCGTCAACGAAAAACAGAACTGGGCCGAGTGGTGGGCCTTGTGGCGTCGGGTTGCCGGTGGACTGAACGTCGCAGCACAGCAACGCATCTTCGGCGATATGGCCAAATTCATCAATCCGGCTTCGGCTCGCCAAGCCG
>JAQTYP010000083.1 GCA_028688235.1 Methylomonas sp. | reverse complement strand
GACCATTCTACATCAAATATTCTCGGCGTCAAGAAATTATTTAACTGGATTTCAAAGGCCGCTTCGCTTCGCTCTTGGATGAGCTTTATCGTAAACATTTGCCAAATGCTGAAAATCCAAATGCGTATAGATTTGAGTCGTGCTGAGGTCAGAATGACCCAATAATTCTTGAACCGCGCGAATATCCTGACTCGATTCCAACATATGACTGGCGAAAGAATGTCTTAACATATGCGGATGAACACGTTCGGACAGGCCATTCTTGATGCACCATTTTTCCAAGCGCAATTGAACGCTACGCTGCCCCAGACGCGTGCCTTGCATAGACACAAATAGTGCGGATGCGGCTGAATCCGGTCTATTCGTCAGCCATAATTTTATAGCCTCTATGGCCTTGGTTCCGACAGGCACATGCCTTTGCTTCCCCCCTTTGCCGAAACGCACTTTCAAAAAGCCTTCGACCAAATCCATATCCGTCATATCAAGCATGACCAACTCACTTAACCTCAACCCGGAAGAATAAAACAGCTCAAACATCGCTAAATCCCTGACATCCAACACCGAATCCGTACCCGCATCCAAAATTCCGTTAACCTGATCCACATCCAGCGTCTTCGGCAGCTTCTTTGCGGACTTTGGCGCCCGAATCCCTTGAGCAGGATTTTGTTGCACCATCTGCCTTTTTGACAAAAGCCTGAAAAAACTCCTGATTGCCGCCAACTCACGCTGTATGCTTTTGGCATCGACGCCGGATTTATGCCGTATCGCGACATAAGCCCTGACATCAGAGTTCTGTAAATCCTGCCATTGTTCAATCCCGTTCTCGGTGCAAAATTTTGCCAGCCGCTCTAAATCCCGTTGATAATTAGAAATCGTATGAATAGAGGCTCGTTTTTCACCGCGCAGATAGTCCAAAAACAAGTCCACAGCTTGCCGAACTTCGGTATTCATTTACGCCTGATTTTGCAAGAGCGATATTAATCGGGTTCCGATGATTTCACTCATTTGAGTCAGAAACAAACTGCCCATGCTGTAATGAAACCTCCCTTCATCCCGGCTACCGATAGCCAACAACCCGTCTAATTGCGTGAACGCCATTGGAATGATGGCGCATGAGCGCACCTCGCTCGCCGCATCGCCAAACAGAAATTGCGCCTGAGCCAAAGTTGGCCTTCCACATTTAGGCTGATTCTCCTGCAGTACGCTGGAAAAATGCGTTAATCCATGATGCTCTTGCTCCACGAAGAGATTATTCAACGGTGAGTCGGGTCGATGCATAATGATTTTGACTGCAACAAAGTCGGTTAGAAAACATTCGGCCAATACCTCGTTCAAATTTGCAATGGCGTCTTCCAATGTATTGGCTTCCAGCATTGCCAACGTCAACTCATGCATACGACTAAAAGCCGCATCGTTTTCCCTGGCGATGTCGATCAATGCATTCAGTTGGTTTTCCTGTTCCTGATGTTTAGCTCTGAATATTTCCAACTGCTTGGCTATCAACGATATTGCATTGCCGCTAGGATGCGGAATTTGCATTTTCTCAAGCAGCTCAAGATGATCCTGAAAAAAATCCGGATGCTGCCGTAAATAATCCGCAACTTGGCTATTGCCTAATTGAGCTTGATCCTCGTCCTTCATAACCGTATTTGCCCTTCATAAATCGAAACAGCCGGCCCACTCATCATAACGGGACACCCGCGTCCAGCCCATTCAACTGTCAATTCACCGCCCGGCAAGCGAACGCTTACCTTAGCATCCAACAAATTTCTATCGATCCCCGCCACGACGGCAGCACAAGCACCACTCCCGCATGCCAACGTTTCAGCGGCACCTCGCTCATAAACGCGTAAATTAATCCGATGCCGATCGATTATCTGCATAAAGCCGACGTTGACGCGCTGCGGAAAAAGCTTGTGACATTCCATTTGAGCCCCTATGCTCTCCACGAGCGCAGTAGCAACATCGTCTACTTGTATCACCGCATGTGGATTACCCATGGAAACCGCCGCAAACTCCACTGGCACGCCATCTATTTCAACCCGATACAGCTTTGCCTCTTCGGGCATTAACAATGGAATTTGCTCGGGTTCATGCCGCGGTATTCCCATATTCACGGTAATCAACCCTCCGCCATCGACATGCAATTCCAGTTGACCGGCATCGGTATCGACAGTTATGTCGTCCTTGGCGCTTAACTTTTTATCCCTAACGAACCGGGCAAAGCACCGAGCACCGTTACCGCATTGCGCCACTTCGCTACCGTCGGCATTAAATATTCGGTATTTGAAATCTGCATTGGCCTTGACTGGCTTTTCTACCATCAATAACTGATCACAACCCACGCCGAAATGCCGATCGGCCAAAAAGCGGATTTGTTCGGGCATCAATTCAATAGTTTGATTGATGGCATCGATAACGATGAAATCGTTTCCCAAGCCATGCATTTTTGTAAAATTGATCAACATGAGATTTTTATGGCAAGCATTTTTCACCGCCCCACAGCTGCTCAAGACTTTCTCTGGCCCTGATCAAATGGATCTGACTACCATCCACCATCACTTCGGCCGGACGCGGGCGAGAATTGTAATTAGAACTCATCGTAAAGCCGTAAGCTCCTGCCGAGCGAACGGCCAGCAGATCGCCCTCCGCAAGCCTTAATTCACGGTTCTTGCCGAGAAAATCCCCCGTCTCACAGACCGGACCGACGATATCCCAAGTCTTCGATTCCGCGCCCCCCTGCTTATCGACCGGAATGATTTCTTGCCAAGCGCTATAAAGGGCCGGCCTAACCAGATCGTTCATTGCCGCATCGACGATTGCAAAATTTTTGCTCGCCGTCGGCTTCAGATACTCAACTCTGGTCAGCAATATGCCGGCATTGCCGACAATAGCACGCCCCGGTTCCAGCATGATCTCGAAATCCCTGCCATCCAATCGCTTGAGTACGGCCGAAACATATTCGGACGGCAATGGCGGCACTTCGTCGCGGTAACGGATACCCAATCCGCCCCCCAAATCCAGATGCTGCAACTTTATGCCTTCGGACTCGAGACTATCGACCAAGTCCAATACCCGCTCCAGCGCATCCAGAAACGGCGCAGTTTCGGTTAATTGCGAGCCTATATGGCAATCGATACCAACGACTTTAATATTAGGCATTTGTGCAGCGCGACGATATTCATGTATAGCCTGCTGAATGTCGATGCCGAATTTGTTTTCCTTCAAACCGGTCGAAATATAAGGGTGGGTTTTGGCATCCACATCCGGATTAACCCGAAATGAAACCGGCGCATTCACATCCAGCTCTCGAGCTATTTGATTGATACGATCCAATTCGCCACTGACTTCGACATTAAAGCATCGAATGCCGACTTTCAATGCCGCACGGATTTCATCTTCGCGCTTACCGACACCGGAAAACACGATTTTCCCTGGAACCCCTCCTGCCGCCAACACACGCCGCATTTCGCCGACAGAGACGATATCGAAACCGGACCCCAAGCGCGCCAGCAAATTTAAGATAGCCAAATTGGAATTGGCTTTGACCGCGTAGCAAATCAGATGCGGATGACCATTGAAAGAGTCGTCGAATGCCTGCCAATGGCGCTCTAATGTGGCTCTGGAATAGATATAGCAGGGCGTACCAAAGGCAGCGGCGATCTCGTCAGCTGCGACCTCTTCGGCAAACAATCGATGCTGCCGGTAATTAAAAAAATCCATGATTATTATTCGTCGCTGTGCACATCTTTAGGCACATAAATGGGTGGAGGACTATCTGGCAAATACAGGGGGCCTGTTTGCCCACAAGCCTGAACCAGCGCAGACTGCAAAACCAAAAAAAGAATTTTGTTAACACTCATAGCAAAAGGCATCATCCAAAACGTGAAAAGCTCCGCAATATGGCATCTGTCGCAAAAGCCGAACGCTGGGTGAATAGCGCACTTCCATCTGCAAACATCCCGGCAGAATCAATGCATTACCCTGCCGCCGCTACGATGGGCTTTTATGAGCGACTCATATGGGTGCGAGAATATAGCACAGACATCTTGGCAAAAGCATGATCTATCCCCTCGAAAGGGCATTGCCTTAACCGCAATTGGACCCTAGGCCTATCGAATGACCGCAACAGACAGGGAATCAGAAATTCTCGGTTTCGCCTTGCAGATATTCGACCTGCACTTCGGTATTCCCGCGCATACCTAGCTGTTTAGCGGCTCCCTGTGAAAGATCAATCAAACGATCACCATGGAATGGGCCCCGATCATTAACTACAACGTCGATAGTTCGGCCGTTGCGTAAATTAGTGACCCGCACCTTACAAGGCAACGGTAAAGTCTTATGGGCCGCACTCATCTCGCTTGGTATGAAGCGGCTGCCCATGGCTGTTCGCGTCCCTGTTTCAGCTCCGTACCAGGACGCGATACCCCGTTCTTTATATCCTGAAGCAGATTCCATAGGATAATAAGTTTTGCCTTTCACTCTATAGGGCTTGTTGTAAGCCGCCTTTTCCTTATAGATCGGCAGCTCCGCGCGCTCGGGCGCTGGCGGCAAAGCCGGCTCCGAAGCGCAGCCGACCATTAGCAAAAGCGCAAGCCAATGCACAATACACCGATTATCGAATCTCCCGGTCAACGATGGATTTCTTCGTTGCAATACCATAGCCCTCATCCCGTCCGTATTTATAACGCCTTCGTTTTACTCACTATCCTTCCCGACTCTGCCCGTTCAATCTTAACGCTTAATTAATTCGTCCGCCCTGATTCCGATGAGGCCGTTGCTTAGCTTGCAAAATCTTCGATGTCTGACGCGATTGGTTATAATGCCAATTCAAGGAATTTCAAAAATAATAAGGACAGCTTTCTTGTCGGCCGCCAAGCGGCTGTTATTTTGGGGGAGGAAGAAAACAATGGCTGATGGCAAACATAAAATTCTGATTGTCGGCGGCGGCGCCGCGGGGCTCGAACTTGCCACTCATTTGGGGCAAAAGCTCGGTAAGTCAGGTCGCGCCGAAGTTACACTATTGGACGCGACTTCCACTCACATCTGGAAGCCGCTATTACACGAAGTGGCATCCGGCACCATGGCCGAATCCGAAGAAATCGAATATCTCGCCCAAGCCCACCGCAATCACTTTCGGTTTTTGTTAGGTCGCATGGAAGGTTTGAGTCGCCAAAACAAAGAGATCATCGTCGGCGCCATCGTCAACAAACAAGGCGTCGAATTAGTGCCTCGCCGCATATTCAAATACGACACCTTGATCATGGCCGTCGGCAGCATCAGCAACACCTTCGGCATTAAAGGCGTGGCTGAACACTGCATGTTCATAGACACCATCAAACAAGCCTACCGCTTTCAAAAACAACTGGTCGAAAGCTACTACCTGAAATCCTATGCCAACCAAAGCCATGCCAGTGAAAAACCGCTATCGATCGTAATCATAGGCGCCGGCGCGACCGGCGTGGAATTGGCTGCCGAACTGCACGAAGTCACCAAACTATTGGCGACCTATGGTCTGGAAGGCTCCATAGAGGTTAGCATCACTATTATCGAAGCGGCAACCCAATTGCTGCCAGCCCTGCCACCCCGCTTGTCACAAGCCACGATGGAGCAATTGATCAAGCTGGGCATCGATTTAAAATTGGGTCGGCGCGTCACTGAAGTCACCGAAACCGCTGTTTACACCTATGACGGCGAAGTGTTCGACGCAGACCTGAAAGTCTGGGCCGCGGGCATTAAAGCGCCGGATTTGATGAAAAATCTCGACGGTTTGGAAACCAATCCGATTAACCAACTGATCGTGGATCAAAACCTGAAAACCGGCGACGACAATATTTTCGCGATAGGCGATTGCGCCGCCTGCTCCTGGCCGGGCCATACCGGCAATGTTCCGCCCCGGGCCCAGGCCGCTCACCAACAGGCTTCGACAGTGGCCAAAACCATCATAAACCGTCTGAACAATAAACCTGCCGTGCCGTTTGTGTACCACGATTACGGGTCGCTGGTATCCTTGGGCAAATTCAGCACCGTCGGCAGCCTGATGGGGAGTTTGATGGGCACGGTCAGCGTCGGCGGATTTATCGCTTATATCGTGTATTTATCCTTATACAAAATGCACCAAGTAGCGATACACGGCTACTTTCGTACGGCCATGCTGACGCTGTCCAACCTGTTCAGACGCAGCACCCATGCCAAAATAAAAATGCACTAACCTACACCTCAACGAGTAACTTGAATGTTTGAAATCGAATACGAATTCCGAGAGAAGGACTTAGTCCACTTCAACGAACTAAGACTGGCCAACGACCCCGTCTTGCAAAAAAAAATCCGTCAGAATCGCATGCTGGTGCCTGGCGTCATGCTGGTGTTCGGGCTGTTCTATTACGTCTATTACACCGACATGATGACGACGGCCTATATCACTTTACTGGCCATATCCTGGGGCATTGCCTCGCCTTTCATCATGAAAATCGATATGCGCAGGCAATTTTTCAATCAGTACACTGAAGCCGAAAAAAAGGCGATGTTCGGCATGCATCAACTGAAAATAGAGCCGGAACATTTATTTGAAAAATCGCCCGGCGGCAAACACCGGACACCATGGAGCGACATGCTGCGGGTCGAAAAACACAAAGATTACGTCTACATTTATGTCGATATCGACTCAGCCATTGTAATTCCCAGAGAAACCGTCAAAAGCGGAGATTTGAAAGCTTTCGCCAAACAAGCGGAAAGCATGATAGACCGTTTAGGATAAAACGCCGTCGCGCCGCTGAATATATTGGCGGCAGGCATCGACGCAGTCCGCCTTGGTTTTGTAAGGCCCACTGATTTTATCGACTGTATAAAACCACCAACCCTGTTCGTTTATGAAATAACGATCCTGCGGTTTGAATAAAGGATGTTTGGGTTTACTGGGTTTTTGACTCATTTGCATAGTTTATCAACATATAAACCAATAAAAACGAACCTGGAATTAGATCGAATTTAGTATTCACCTTGACTATCCGGTCGTTTTCGGCCCTTAATATCCATAAAACATCATAGGAGATGCCTCATGAACAAACATCATCTGCTCGCCACCGTGCTATTGACGACTATCTTACTCGGCGGCTGCGGTCCTCGTTTCTATCAAGATACGGTCGAAGATGATAATTTGGTGGAAGTCAGCTACAACGCCGTTGACCAAATGCTGACGACGCTGAAACAGCCCTTGCCTAGAGGCAGTCTGGTCGTCATCAACTCCCTGGTCAATGTCGATAACCTGGGACAAACATTACCGTTCGGCCGCATCGTCTCCGATCAAATAACCTCGGCGTTGCATCAATCCGGTTATCGGGTGATGGGCATGGAACTACCTACCGAAATTTTTGCAAAAAATGATGTCGGCATCCTGGAACTGCCCGAAAAAACCAAAGAAGCCTTGAATGCCGTGCATGCCAACGCCCTAGTCATCGGCACTTACGCCACTGGCCGTAAAAACGTCTACGTTTCACTGCGGATAGTCGACATTGCCACGCAAAACATCGTAACCTCGACCGACTACTCCATCCCGATGGGGCCGGACGCCAAACGCATGGCAACCATACCGGAATCCAAAGACTAATCCCGGCAAGTGTTTCAGCCGCCTGTTTTCTACAATGGGCGGCATGAAACTGATTTCGCTCACCGGCAACTATGTACAAAACGTTTTTTATCACCTTACTGTGCGTTTTTTATCTGGACCTTTCCGCGGCCGATACCAATCAAGCACTGGCCCCCGGCTACTCCGAACTGCCCTTTAAACCCTCGCCCCCCGGTAGTTATATCCTTCCCGTCATCAGCCAGGCCGGCGACGGCGAAATATTAACCAGCAACAACCAAAGCAAACGCTTGCATGAACTGATGGGCGACAAACTGGTGTTACTCAGCTTCATCTATGCCACCTGCAGCGACGTTAATGGTTGTCCGCTGGCAACCCAGGTATTGCATAAGATCAGCCGGCAATTGCAGAAACAACCCGAATTGTCCGACAAACTCCGTCTGCTGACGTTGAGTTTCAATCCACTGCACGACACTCCCGAAATGATGCGCCATTACGGCGAAGGCTTCAAAACCGGCGCATTCGACTGGCAGTTTCTGACTACCAAAGACGAACAATCCTTGCAGCCGATACTGGATGCCTACCAACAAAACGTACGAAAAATCTACGACGACAAAGGCCAATTCACCGGCACGTTTTCGCATTTGCTGCGGGTCTATCTGATCGATACCGACAAACAAATCCGCAATATTTATAGTACCGATTTCCTGCATGCCGACACGGTCATCAACGACGTCAAAAACTTGTTGGTCCATCCAACCTCGGCCGAACCTAAACCGATAGATCAGGAATCAAGATACCGTGGCGGCGACGACAAACAGAACTATCAGCAAGACGGTTACCAAACCCGTTCGCTGGCTTTGGAACAACGGCAGGGCGCGCCCGCCAAGCTGATCGAATTTGCCAAGAAGCCGCCATTGGGTCTGCCGAACTTAGCCATTCCCAAAGACAACCCGCTTACCGAAGTCAAGATCGCCCTGGGCCGCAAACTGTTTTACGATCGTAGATTATCCTTGAACAATACCTTTTCCTGCGCGATTTGCCACATCCCGGAACAAGGTTTCAGCAACAACGAAATGGCAACCGCGGTCGGCATAGAGGGACGTAGCGTGCGCAGAAACAGCCCATCGCTGTATAACGTCGGCTATGCACAACTCCTGTTTCACGATGGCCGCGAAAACAGCCTGGAACAACAAGCTTGGGGACCGTTACTGGCCCATAACGAAATGGCCAATCCTTCCATAGGCTTCGTTGTCGACAAGTTGAAAAGTTACCCTGATTACGCCAGATTGTTCGAGAAAGCCTTCGACAAAGGCCCGACCATGGAAACCATAGCCCAAGCATTGGCCTGCTATCAGCGCACACTAAATTCCGCCGATTCCCCGTTCGATCGCTGGTATTTCGGCCAACAAAGCCAAGCCATAAGTGAGGACGCAAAACGCGGCTTCGAGCTTTTTACCGGCAAAGCCACTTGCAGCGCCTGCCATACCATAAACCCAAAAACGGCGCTGTTCAGCGACCAAAAACGCCATAACACCGGCATCGGTTACTCGGAAGCCATGCAAAAATCGCCGGGAAAACGGCGGGTTCAAGTCGCCCCCGGCACATTTCTGGATGTGGACAGCGAAAACCTGAAAGGCTTGAACACCCAAACGCCAAATGACTTGGGCTATTACGAAATCAGCCAGAATCCGACTGATCGATGGGCTTACAAAACCCCGTCCCTGCGTAACGTAGCACTCAGCGCACCCTATATGCACGACGGCTCGCTTGCGACGCTGGAAGATGTTGTGCGTTTTTACAATCATGGCGGCATCGCCAACGAAAATCTATCGCCACTGATTAAATCATTGAATTTGACGGATACCGAAATCGCCGACCTCGTCGCATTCTTAAAATCGCTGACCGGCAGCAACGTCGAAACACTCGTCTCCGACGCCTTTGCCGCGCCGGTCGGCGAAAGCCAGTAGCAAAATCGACCAGACCCAGCCAAACAACGCTCCGAAATTATCGCGCCATCAATCCTGCGATATGCGACAAAAAGTTTTTTCGTTGACGAAAGTCCATCCCAAATTTGTGCATTACCGGCCACAATTGTGCAGTTTCGTCCAATTGTAGCCATAAGCTCAAGCAGATCAACCGCCCCCAAGCAAGTCAACCCATATCTCATTGATTTAAATAAAAAACATATAAGCCACTAATTTTATAAATTTGGATCGAGTTTTGCATATAGTTAGGACAAGGCTTCCTTATCCAATTCCTTAATCTCGATAACAGGTGGTATATGAGCAAAATCGGCATATTTTTCGGCACCGACACCGGCAGCACCCGCTTGGTAGCCAAGAAGATTTACAGTTATTTAGGTGAAGAGTTGGCCGACAAGCCCAAAAACATCAACCGCACCAGTCCAGAGGAATTACTGCAATACGATGCACTAATTTTGGGCACACCCAGTTACGGTATCGGCGACATGCCTGGCTTGGCCGTGGGTTGCCAGGAGGCCAACTGGGCCGAATTCGTGCCGCATTTGGACGGGGCCGACCTATCCGGAAAAAAAGTCGCCCTATTCGGCCTGGGTCATCAGGAACGCTATGCCTCGCGCTTCGCCAGTTCCCTGATTCAACTGTACAGGGTCTTTTACGGCTACGGTGCCGACATCGTCGGCCGTTGGAGTACCGAGGGTTATCAATTCGAACATTCCGACTCGATCATAGACGGTCAATTCGTCGGCCTAGTAATAGACCAACGAGGGCAACCGCATCTGACCGAAGATCGTATCAAAACCTGG
>JAQTYP010000542.1 GCA_028688235.1 Methylomonas sp. | reverse complement strand
CTACATTCCCGGCGGATTGGTCAAACCACGACTTGGCCCCAACTGCCAACCAATAATCGGCCGGCGTGCTCGACGTTGCCCCGTTGGACGTAAAGGTTCTGGTGAGCGCATCCGCGGTGGACAATACCAGCGTCTCCGGGCTTGTCGAAAAATCGGCAATCCACATGGCGTTCAGCGTACCCGCATACGTAGTGTTATCCACCGGGTTGGTCCAGATGGCGGGAAGATTCCCGTCGCCTCCTGAGTCGCCCGTGCCATCGTAATTGTTCAGGTTGTAGGAGACCCCCGCCGAAGCAGCCGCCGATAGCTGCGCCAGCACAAGACCCAGCGCGAAAATGTGTCCGTTTGAATGTTTCATATCGTTTTATCTGTCAGGCAAATCATCTGTTAATCTAGCGGCCAATAAGGCAAAAACAGTACCAATATTAATTACGATAATTATCAATTATTTGCTTGAAATTAACGCAGACTCCGCGCGATAACTCACAGCGACTGCATGGTTTCACGCGGACAATTCTCCCAAAGAGACGGCAGGAGACAGCCGGGGGACGTTTGCCGGCGTTCCCGCCGCTCGCAAAGCTCCACTTCAGGTGACAGGGCTTAAGGCTTTGAAATCGTGACGTTGATGTGAATGGCCGGCGGGGCGATTTCGCCGACCGTCTGGAGTTTGCCGCCGTCGCTCAGGCTCCAGCCGGCCGATTCCAATACGTTGCCGACATAAAGCAGGTAGTAACCGTCCTTGGGCAGGACGAGGGTCTTGCTGAGTTTGCCGGCGCCGCCGTCGCTCACCGCGATCGGATTCAAGGCAGTGGTATGCATGAGGAGCACGTTGCCCGCCACATACTTGTCGGCATCGTAACCGGCATCGACGTGGTACAGCGTGTAGCTGTCGGTATTCCTAGGATACAGCGCAGAATCCACCCCTGATGGCGCAGTATGATCGGTTTTAGCCGGCAAACCCCGGATGGTCCAATCGGCCCGCTGCGGCATGTTGTGGGCAGGAATGATGTCGGAGTTTTCCGGAACCGTCTGGCCGGCATCGATGTCCTGCGTACCCTCCCAGGTCAGAGGCCCGCCTTCCGGCCGCCAGAACAGGATGAAGGCCGGGTGGGTCCCCGGTGCTTCGACCGAGGCATCGGGCGCCAGGGTCAACGTGATCCGGTCGCCGGCGGAACCGTTGAAAAATCCCCATTTGCCGGTATGGGGCCATCCGCGCCAGATGATCTGGCCGTCCGTCACCGGCGTCATCGTATCGTCGTTGTAGTAATTGCCGACGCTCGGATCATAGAACGAGCGCTTGCCAACGGAGGGAAAAAGAAAGGTTTTATCCCAGCCGGAAAAATCACGCGCTGAACCGGGAGCATCCGGCCTGGCAAAACTGACGGCCGGACTGGTGAAGTTGCCGCCCACACTAAAAGTATCGATCACTTCGGGTACGCCGGAATCGCGGCCGTCGCAGTTGGAATCAACGCCATCCAGCGTGGTTTCGGTGGCATCTGGATGGATGGCGGCATCGAAATCTTTGCAATCGACGTCGGCGCCATAGCCGTCGCCATCCCTGTCCGGAGCCTCCAGCCCCGCCGAAGTCGCCGAACCCTTCAGGGCGATGCTGGACAGCGCCACGCCCTTCCTGATCCTGATTCTCGCCTGCCCCGTCGCCGACACGTCGAAATAGCCTTTCAGGCCGCCGATGGCGATATCCACCGGATACCCCGAAGCCGAAATGACGGTGGTCTGGTCCCTGTACCGGCCGGCCAAGGCCGGCCGGCCTTTCCATTTCAAGGTGAAATCGATCCTGTCGGCGTTCCAGGTGAACTTCAGCACACCGCCGCTGGACAGGCGGACCACGGACTTGCCCCCCTGGGCCCCGTAGCTCTGCCTTGCACCATCGCCCAGGACACCCGAGACCAAGCGCTCTCCTTGCAGGACGACGGACCATGCCGTATCGGCGGACAGGTCGGCAGGGCTCATTCGCTCGCCGAATTCGATTTGCCCTTTCAAGACCAGCAACTCGGTGCCGGTCTTCTCACCGTTCCGGAGCGTTTCGACATAAGCTTCCGAATAGCTCAAGCTGGCGGCTAAGACACTTTGCGGCAACGCGGCGGCGAGGCCGACGACCAAGACGACGTAGCGGCGGATTGCGTTCATTTGGGATTATCGTTGGGAAAAATCCATGGAGCTTGCGGCCTGCAGAACAGAGCACACTCCCTACCGACCGTCGCCTACGCGTCCAGAAGGCCGCGAGCCATTGCGCGAACCGATCCGGCGGAAACTCAGCTTGGCGAAAAAATACTCGGACGTTCCGGACAGGCGCAAACAAAAGCAAAAACAGGGCAACGTCGATGCCAAGAAACAAAATCAGGCAATTACATCCTTTTCCCTGAACCCGGCAGCCTGAAAATCGCGTGAATTAACACAGCCACTGGGGCATTCGACACAGACGTCAAGCCGCATCGACCGCAAACTGGGTTCGTATCATCGGGCCGCGAGGGCGTTGGCTCGTCTGGCCAGAGGCTGGCGGATTCTTTATTCTTGCGCGCCCTAGCGAGATTTGCCATGTTGACCGACACCTTGAAGCGCCTGTTGCCTGCAACCCCTGCGTTCGTCTACGACCAGAATGCCATCGATCGGACCC
>JAQTYP010000082.1 GCA_028688235.1 Methylomonas sp. | reverse complement strand
ATAGGTCGTCATGATGCAAGACTCTTATCGCTTCATCGAACATCACGGTGCCGTCGCTGGCGTGACGGGTTCATGTCATGAGTTGATCATCGATCCAGAAAACTCGGTATTGATCGATTGCGGTTTGTTTCAAGGGGCCGAGACTTCGCCTGACGGTGCCGGGGCCGAACGCTTGGTCATCGAGTTCGATGTGGAGAAGGTGAGGGCTTTGCTGGTGAGTCATTGCCATATCGACCATGTCGGGCGCATTCCGTATCTGATTGCGGCCGGATACCGCGGTCCTATTTTCTGTTCGGAGCCCACGGCGAATTTGTTGCCGTTGGTATTGGAAGATGCGGTGGCGGTCGGCATTAGCAAGGATCAGCAGTTGATCACGCAATTCATCGGATTGATTCGAAGCCGTATCGTTTCTGTGCCTTACGGACGATGGCAGGACGTGGCATTGACGCCGGATTGCTCCAGCGGCTTGCGGGTTAAATTCCAGCCGGCCGGGCATATCCTTGGGTCTGCTTACATCGAATGCGATGTGTTGCGGGATAACAGGCGGCGCATCGTGTTTTCCGGCGATTTGGGAGGGGCCTACACGCCGTTGTTGCCGGCGCCGAAATCGCCGTATCGAGCCGACGTATTGGTATTGGAAAGCACTTACGGCGATCGTTTACACGAAAACCGCAAGCAGCGCAAAACCCATTTGAAACGATTGATAGGCCGTTGCCTGCAAAACAGCGGGGCGATCCTGATACCGGCGTTCAGCATAGGCCGCACCCAGGAACTGCTGTATGAGCTGGAGGACATCATCCACCGGCATAAGGCCGAAGCGGTTGCCAAGGGCTTGGCGTGGCAGGATATCGAAATCATCGTCGATTCGCCGCTGGCCAACCGCTTTACCGCGGTTTATCAAAAATTGAAAGCGTTCTGGGATGCGGAGGCCAGGGCCAGGGAGCGTAAAGGCCGTCATCCCTTGGCATTCGAGCAGCTTACTACCATCGATAGTCATCAGGATCACATGGCGGCAGTATCCTATCTGCAAAAAACCGCCAAGCCCTGCATCGTGATCGCCGCCGGTGGCATGTGTGCCGGTGGTCGCATTGTCGATTACCTGAAAGCTTTGGTAGAAGACGAGCGTACCGACATCTTGCTGGTGGGGTATCAGGCTGCGGGTACGCCGGGGAGAGTCATTCAAACCTATGGACCCAGGCACGGTTATGTGGAACTGGATGGACGGCGTTATATCATCAAAGCCGGTGTTTATGCCTTAAACGGCTATTCGGCGCATGCCGATCAGGCGGGGTTGATCCGTTTCGTCAAAGGCATGCGTAAAAAGCCCAGCGAAATAAGATTGTTACATGGTGACGACGGCGCAAAAAAGGCTTTGCAACAAGCCTTGATCGAGGCGTTTCCGGAAATCGGGGTTTTTATTCCATGAGTCTGAACGGTTTTGTTTCGTCGCGCCTAAAATCTCGGTTGGTCCAAGAAAAGCACGACAGACTGTTGTCGATCGTGATGACCGGCTTTTTGATAACATCGACTACGCCGATACGTGCGGTGGGATCGTGTGACGGTCTCAAAAGCTGTATTCGGTGCTGGACAGGCTGGAATTCTGTTTTTAGTTAAATGGCTATGTTTATGAACATCAAAACGCTGATTGTTGTGCCTGCGCGCAGCGGTTCTAAGGGGCTGAAAGATAAAAATATAAGATCGCTTGGCGGGAAGCCGTTATTGGCATGGACGGTTGAAGCATTGAAAGAGGCTAAAATCGATAATTTTTTGGCTATCTTATCAACCGATTCTGAACGGTATGCGGATATAGGACGTGAGCTTGGGTTAGTCGTCCCTTTTTTAAGGCCAGATTTTCTAGCTTCCGACACCTCAACGTCCCAACAATTCTTGGAACATGCGATAGCTTGGTTTGATAGCGAATATGGTATGTTGCCGCCACAAACGATGCTTTTGCAGCCCACATCGCCATTTAGAGCGCCTGAGGTCATTTCAACTGCGCTTTCGCTTATGGAGCAGCGTGGTGTCGACGGGGTGGTTGCTTGCAAGGAAATTCATAGGGATTTGACGACCTTGTTTCATCTTGAAAATGATTTTTTATCCCCCTTGGATAAGGAAAGGGGGATTACGACAAATCGTCAGCAAATTCAGCCGCTTTTAACTCCAAATGGGGCGATATATTTATCCAAAACACATGAGCTTCTAAAGAATAAATCATTTTATTCAAAGCGTACTATTCCGCTGTTGGTGACGAGTCCTATAGAAAATATAGATATTGATACGCAGGAAGATTGGGATATGGCCGAAGCTTTGATTAGGGCTGGTTATCCCGAGAAGAAGCGATTTTAGTGTAAAGTATAGTGGTATATGAAATTCAATAAGAATATAAGAATTAATGATAGCGTAATTTCTAGCGAATCAAACACGTTCATTATTGCCGAAGCGGGTGTTAATCATGATGGTGATATAGCCAAAGCCAAAAGGATGGTTGATGCGGCGTTTTTGGCCGGAGCTGATGCGGTGAAGTTTCAGTCATTCAAAACAGAGAAATTGATTTTGAAAGATGTAGCTAAGGCCGCTTATCAGAAAGCGACAGGACTCAAGGAAACCCAATATTCGATGTTGAAAAAATTGGAGATCGATATCGCAGGTATGCGGGAGATTAAGAGCTATTGCGAGAAACTAGGAATCATTTTTATAACCACTCCGTTCGATGAATATAGCCTAGACGAGCTGGATGAATTGGATTTGCCCGCCTACAAGGTTGCTTCGACAGACTTGACAAATATACCTTTTTTGGCAAGAGTTTCGAAGAAAAGCAAGCCTATTATATTGTCTACAGGTATGAGTTATCTGTCGGAAATTGAAATGGCTTTGGCTGTGATTTATGAAAATAACAAGGATGTTATTTTGTTACAGTGTTCGGCTAATTATCCTATTGCTGATAACGAGGCGAATCTGGCGGTGATAAATACTTTTAAACGGAATTTTGATGTCTTGGTCGGTTATTCAGATCATACGATGGGAATCGGCGCAGCGCCTTTCGCTATTCCAATGGGGGCAAAACTAGTTGAAAAACATTTTACGTTGGATAAAAACGCTGTGGGCCCGGATCATCGAGCTTCGCTTTCTCCGGATGAATTGGTTGAATTTGTAAAAGTAGTTCGAAGAGTCGATAGTTACATTGGATGTGAAATAAAATATCCCATTTTTTCTGAGCTTAATACGCGGGCAACCTTGCAAAAAAGCTTGGTTGCCGGGATAAGTATCAGGGCTGGCGAATCTTTTACAGAAGAAAATGTGACAGCCAAGCGATGTGGGGGGGTAGGAATCTCGCCTATCTATTTTAGAGATGTTATAGGAAAAACAGCTTCGCGAGATTTCGAAGTCGATGAAATCATTGATCTATGAATATTGCCGTTATTGGATCCGGGGGGCATACTAGATCGCTCGTAAATATATTGAAAAGATATTTTGTCGATCCCGATATAGGTATTTATGATGATAGCTTTACATCTTTTGGTGAGTTCATCGGCGGATATCCGGTTTTAGGCCGACTTGAGCGCATAAGTCGTGCTGCTGTAGTGATTTTGTCAAAAGGCGACAATCAGATCAGAAAAACCCTATATGACAAATACATCGAACAGGTCTGCATCGAAAATCTAGTGCATGTCAATGCTTTTGTGGAGCAGGACGGTGAAATTGGATTTTCAAATCAAATATTTGCCAACGCCTATATTAATTCTTCGGTGCGGATTGGATGTAATAATATTATAAATACTTCAGCTATTTTGGAACATGAGGTCGTGATCGGCAGCCATAATCATATATCCGTCAATGCGGTTTTATGTGGTAGGGTAGAGATTGGTTCTGGTTGTTTCATTGGTGCGTCGGCAACAATAAAGGATCAAATTAAAATCTGCGACAATGTAGTCATAGGTGCGGGGGGAGTAGTGGTGAAAAATATAGATCAGCCAGGGGTTTATGCGGGAGTTCCTTGCAGGAAAATAAAATGATTTATGTATCGAGTTCGGGGGTAAGAAGAAATACGATCAAGGAAACAGTAATGTTTTTAGCTGATAACGGATTTCGTAATATTGAATTATCGGGAGGGACGCATTTTTATCCAAGCATTGAGGATGATTTGTTGATGTTGAAGGATGAATATGGCTTGCGATACCAATGTCATAATTATTTTCCTCCACCTGAAAAGGATTTTGTTGTCAATTTGGCTTCTCTGAATGACGATATATATCAGCGGAGCATAGATCATTGCCTAAATGCATTAAACCTGTCTGGCAGGCTTGGTGGGCGGCGCTACGGGGTGCATGCGGGTTTCTTTGTGGATGTCGAGGTAACTGAATTAGGCAAAATAATAGTAAGTAAAGCTTTAATGAATAAACAAAAAGCGATTCAACGTTTTTGTGAGGCGGTCCGTTATATTCGGCAGAATTCGAACGGTATAGATATTTATATAGAAAATAATGTTCTATCTTGTTCAAATTACCAAGAGCATGGATGTCGAAATATATTCATGCTTACATCCTATTTGGATTATATTGAATTGAAGGAAAGACTGGACTTCAAGTTGTTACTTGACGTTGCTCATCTTAAGGTGAGTTCAACAACATTGGGGTTTGACTTTAACACCGAACTGGATGGGCTTTTAAGCGAGTCTGATTATATTCATATTAGCGACAATGATGGGCTTCATGACTTGAATCAGTCTATTGAAGGAAATTCTCCGTTATGCGATATTCTAAAAAGCAGATTAGTCGGAAAAGATGTTACGCTGGAAATTTACGGGGATATTTCCGATATAAAATCGTCTTACCGCGTGATTCGGGAGATTGTCAGTGATAGCTAAAATACTTTGTGGTTATCGTGACAGTCTGATGCATGCAATGAGGGTAATCAATGACAATGGACTTGGTATTGCATTCGTGGTCAATGATCATGGTGTGTTGTGCGGCACCGTCACGGATGGCGATATTCGTCGTGGGTTGTTAAATGATGTCGATTTGGATCAAAGTATTGAAAGGGTCATGACACGGCAATGTGTTTATGGCCTTGTTGATGACGATTATGAGGCTTTGGTCGGTAAGGTTTCGAATAAGATTAAAATCATCCCTGTGATTGATAAGGCGGGGAAAGTGGTTAGCTATTTTCAATATAATCAGAGCTTAAATTTTCCGGTTGCAATTCCTAACTTGAATGGAAATGAATTCAAATATTTATTTGATGCTTTTTTCAGTACTTGGATTTCTAGCTCTGGTAAATATATTAATAAATTCGAAGAGGGTTTTGCCAATTACGCGGATTGTTCTCATGGAGTTGCGGTTTCCAATGGTACTGTAGCATTACATCTGGCATTGCTAGCGCTTGGCGTGGGAGCGGGCGACGAGGTTATTGTGCCGGATTTGACCTTTGCTGCAACGATCAATGCAGTATTGCATGCGGGAGCAACCCCTGTGATCGTAGATGTCGAATTGGCTAGTTGGTGTATCGATCCGGTTGAAATTGACGCCGCCATTACCGATAAAACCAAGGCGGTTATTCCGGTTCATCTATACGGACAGCCTTGCGATATGGACGCCATACTGGATATTAGTCGAAATAGAGGTATCTCCATAGTGGAGGATTGTGCCGAAGCACATGGGGCAACCTACTCCGGCCGAAAGGTGGGTAGTTTCGGCAGTATTGGTTGTTTTTCCTTTTTTGGTAACAAGGTGATTACAACCGGTGAAGGGGGAATGTGTGTCACTAATGATGCTGAGTTGGATGAGCGGATGCGAGTTCTAAGAGATCATGGTATGAGCAAGTCGAAGCGATATTGGCATGATGTGGTTGGATATAATTACAGAATGACCAATCTCCAAGCCGCGATTGGTTTGGCTCAACTCGAAAGAATCAGTGAAATTCATCGTAACAGGGAGTGTTATGAGCAAATGTATAAAGACGCATTGAAACACATCAAACAAATCGAGTTTCAAAAGGATGATTTTCAGAAGCGGAGAAAAATAACTTGGCTCGTTAGTCTTTTAATGCAGGGGCAAAATGAGAGGGAGGGCTTTATTTCGGGTTTGAAGCAATTGGGTATTGATGCCAGGCCATTTTTTTATCCATTGAGTGATATGCCGATTTTTAAGAATTATTGTAAAAGGCCGACTAAAAATGCCAAGTTGTTATCGAGTAGGGGGCTTAATTTACCTACTTACGAAAGCTTGAAGAGTGTCGACGAGTTAAAAAAACTATTTTCTTGTTGGCAAATCCAATGATTTGTCCAAACTGTATGTCCGCCGATATAACATTGTTTCACGACAGTGTGTGGAATTATATTGGAGGCAAAGTCTATAAATGCGGGCACTGTGAGTTGCTGTTTATTCATCCCATGATGAATGATGAAGAAGAGCTCGCATTTTATAAAAATTATAATGCGCATGTTCTGGCGCGCGGCGTAACGGCTACGGCTACGGCTTTGGAGTTGCATAACGCCAGTCTAAGCGCTGCGCGGGAAAGATTGGCTATTGTCTCTAAATTCATCAAAGAAGGTAGCAAGGTGCTCGAAATTGGCTCTGCTACCGGGGCTTTCTTATCGCTATTGACGCATTGCGAGACGCATGCCTGTGAGCTGAATGATGAAAATAGGTCTTTTTCTACGCAATTTTTAACAGGCAGTTCCTATCCTGATGTGGCTTCTGTCGATAGTGGCGGCTTTGATGTGATTTGTTTGTTCCATGTGTTTGAACATATCCGCCGTCCACAGGATTTTTTGGGTAGATGTAAGGAATTGTTGTCCGCTGCTGGTGTTCTCATTATCGAGGTTCCGTGTGCCGATGATCCTTTGATCTCGCTTTACGATTGCGAAGCTTTCAAAGATTTTGTGTTTCAGCCCATGCACCCCATGGTTTATTCTGAAACATCGCTCGACTACGTTTTTCTGAATGCAGGCTACCGAAAGACCGAAGTGATCTATCATCAACGATATGGTTTGGCAAATCACTTGGCTTGGTTTAAAAACAAAAGGCCAGGTGGCGACGCCTATTTGGAAGGCTTGTTCTCGGGCTGGGATCACTATAAGGATGTATTGCGCGACGTACGTAAGACAGATACTATTTATTACATCGCTAAGTCTATGAACTAAGTGAATTTTCAATGGGGCTGATTTTCGGCTGATGCGGTAATTAGGTGACCGGGCTGTTTTTTGATTGTGGTGCTAAAGTTATCCGGACGAGGGTCGATACATAAAACGAGTTTGAAATAAACCGTTTTCTCAATTCAACAAAACACACGATTCTGTCGCGATAAGCCGATCAGAATTGGGGGGATAACATCATGGCAATGGTAATCAATACAAACGTCGCATCGTTGAACAGTCAACGGATGCTAACAGGAACCAGCAGCTCGTTAGCGACTTCTATGGAGCGCTTATCGTCCGGTTTTCGGGTTAACTCGGCAAAAGATGATGCAGCGGGCTTGTCGATAGCCGATAAGATGACATCGCAGATTCGGGGCATGACCGTGGCGATGAGGAATGCCAATGACGGTATTTCCATGGCGCAAACCGCAGAAGCCGCTATGGGCAACATCACCGAAACGATACAACGGATGCGGGATTTGGCCGTGCAAGCTTCCAATACCGGGGCAGTCAATGCCGCAGACCAAGCCAAGCTGCAAACTGAATTCAAACAGCTTCAAGATGAAATCGGGCGTATCGTTACAAATACCGAATTCAATGGCAAGAAAATATTAAATGGCGGTTTGTCAGGGCAAATGTTTCAAGTCGGCGCCAATACCGCAAGTGATAATCAGATTTCAATAACGGTCAATAATTTATCCGTAGCCACTTCTACTGGTTTGGGTTCTATGTTGGCGTCTACGGTCGTAATCGGCGGCTCGGCAGGCACTTCTGCTGGTGCTGCAGTGATTACTAATACCTCCGTCGGGGCCGTTGTTGACATGCTTGATACTGCAATCAGTACCATCGATACTTTTCGTGCTAAGCTGGGTGCTGTGCAAAATCGTTTTACCACCACTATTGGTAATTTGCAGTCTTCTATAGAAAATCAAAGTGCAGCCCGGTCGCGCATCATGGATGCCGACTTTGCGGTTGAAACCTCTAATTTGAGTAGAGGACAAATACTGCAACAGGCGGGTACGGCGATGTTGGCTCAAGCTAATCAGTCGACGCAAGGCGTGCTGAGTTTGCTCAGGTAGATTTAATCGGGGAGGTTTGTGAATTTCGCAGCCTCCCATAGTGATTGAAAGGGTGTAGGGTGGCCGTGATGAATAGCGAGATTCCCAATCTGTTGAAACTAGCTTCGGTGACTACTGTTAATGCCAGCGGTCAGGCGTTGGCACAGCAATCGTCCGGTGTGAATGGAGAGATTGGGACGCGCGTGTCGGGCGTTACTTCGTCTCAAGTCGGGCAATCTGTTTCCAGTGCTGATAAAAAAATAGAAAAAGGTGAGCAACAGGTTTCACCTGAGTTAGTCAAACAGGCTGTGGAACAAGGAAACAGCTTGCTGCAAATGGCCAAGCGGAATTTACAGTTCGAGATAGATGACGCGACCAAGGAACAGGTGGTCAAAATCGTCGATAGTGATTCTGGTGAAGTGCTTCGCCAGATTCCGTCGGAAGAGATGTTGATGTTCATCAAGCGCATGCAGGAATTAGAAGGCTTGCAGGGCTCAGTGATTCAAGATCGCGCTTAAAAACCTTAAACGGATAAGGAGCGTGTCATGGGCATAGTATCTTCAGTAGGTTTGGGTAGCGGGATCGATATTCAAGATCTCGTTTCTAAGTTATCGAAAGCCGAATCGCAACCGGCCTTGAATGCAATCAGTCGCAAAAAAACGATTGCCGATACCCGTCTTAGCGGTTTAGGTACTTTAAAAAGTGCTTTGTCGGATTTTCAAAATGTTATTGCCAAATTAAAGGACAGCAACTTATTCAAGACTTATAAATCCACTTCGGCGGATGAATCTATCGTAAAGGCCACTGCGGGCCTTGGTTCTGTGGCAGGGTCTTATTCCATAGAAGTCACTCAGTTGGCCAAGGCGCAAAAATCCGTGACTGCGGCAGAATTCACCAATGCGTCGGAATTGGTGGGGGGCGGTACGTTGACGATCGGAATACCTTCTGGCGCCTCTTTTAGCGTGGAAACTACTGGTGCAACCACGCTGCAGGGTTTACGCGATGCCATCAACTCTGCGTCGGATAACAGTTTGGTTACTGCCAGTATTATAAATGTGGATAATCAAGCCGGAACCGGCACCATTTCCAAACTGGTGTTGACTGCGAAAAATACCGGTACTGAAAACGCATTCACGGTTTCGGTTGCCGATGATGATGGCAATAATTATGATGGCTTAGGACTGTCTAGGTTTGCTTCGCTTAACTTCGATTCATCAGCTGAGGTGGAGGCGACAGATGCCAAGATAAAAGTGGATGGGCAAGTGGCTACCAGAAGCAGTAACAAGATCTCCGATGTGTTACCAGGGGTTACTCTGGAACTGGGCAAATTAACCGAAGCGGATCAACCTATAGCTGTCGAGATAGGACTCGATAATGAAGCTATCAATAAGGTGATCAATGATTTTGTCACCGCCTATAACAAATTGAGTACAACGGCTCAGAGTTTGGGGAAATATGGTGGCTCTACCGATGGTAGCGGTTCTGGTAATGGCCCATTGATCGGTAACTCCACGTTGCGCTATATCAGTAGTCAGCTACGTCAAAATGCGACTGATGTGGTCTCGTCAACTACCAGTAAATTCAATTCTTTAGCAATGCTAGGTATCTCTATTAAAGACGGTACCATGTCATTGGATAGTTCCAAATTAAATGAAGTTTTATCTACTGATTTACAAGCTGTAAATGACGTGTTTACTTCGGTCGACGGAGTCGCAACGCGTATGAACGAGAGTGTAAGCAATTTCTTGCAATCGGGTGGTCCTTTGGATACTCAACAGAGCTCATTGAAGAAGCAGTTGTCGGCCTTGGAAAGTCGTAAACTGAACATCCAGGAAAGGCAAAGCAATATCGAGGCGATGTTATTGAAGCAATTTACGGCTATGGATATTTCGGTTGGTAGTTTTAAGTCAACGGGTGATTTTTTGAGTAATTGGATCAATAACTTGTAATTCAAGAGAGGTTTTTTCATGTATGCTACCACTTATAATAAAGGAGCCGGCCAATATGCCAGCGTGCATAACGTGGGCGGAGTAGGTGACGATTCTCCTCATCGTTTGATCCAGATGTTGATGGAAGGTTTTTTGGCGAGAGTCAACTCGGCAAAAGGGGCTGTCATTCATGGAGACATGGAGGCTAAAAGTGTCTATATTTCCAAGGCTATCGGCATCGTCGGGGGGCTCAACGAAGCCCTGAACATCGAATTAGGCGGGGAGTTGGCAATTAATTTGCGGCAATTATACGCCTATATCAATACTGTTTTATTACAAGCTAGTCGTGATAATGATGTCGAAAAATTGGATGAGGTGGTGGGTTTGATGAG
>JAQTYP010000081.1 GCA_028688235.1 Methylomonas sp. | reverse complement strand
CAGAGTCGATACCCATCTGAAATTACGCCAAATGCATAGGCAGCTCACCGAGCAGAATCGACAGTTACAAAATCATAGGCAGGAGCTGGCGCGGGAGGTGGCGGAGCGTACCGCCAAGTTGCTGACCAAGAGTCGTTTGTTGGAGGAGGAAATCCTCGAACGGCAGAAAGCGGAAATCGCTCTGCAAGATAGCGAGCGGCAATTTCGCTCGCTGGTGGAAAATACGCCGGATACCGTGGCTCGCTACGATCTGAAGTGTAGGCGGATTTACGCCAACCCCAGGATGGTGGAAGAATTGGGGGGACAACAGGAAAAGGTGTTGAATAAAACGCCGTCCGAATTCCCGGGTGGCCAGTCCGCGCTAGCCTATCAAGAAATCATCCAGCAAGTCCTGGCCGACGGTGCGGCGCGGGATTTCGAATTGACTTGGGAAAGCGCCGGAGGAAGGCAAATCGTCAGCCATATCCGGCTGACGCCGGAATTCGATGCCAACGGCAAGATCGCCAGCGTGCTGGCTGTCGGCCGGGATATCACCGAAATCGACCAATACCGCCGCAACATTCACAGGCTGGCTTTTTTCGATGTGTTGACCGATTTACCTAATCGGGCCTTGCTGGTCGAGCGCATCAGGCAGGCGATGACGGAGGCTGCCCGTTATGGCTACCATTTCGGCTTGATGCTGCTGGATCTCGATAGGTTCAAGGAAGTCAACGATACCTTGGGGCACGGTATGGGCGACCAGCTGTTACGCAAGGTTTCCGACAGGCTGCTTGCCTGCGTGCGCCGTTGCGATACCTTGTCCAGACTGGGGGGAGACGAATTTGCGATTTTAATGCCCGAGATCAAGGCAAGCGACGATGTTGCCGTCATGGCTGCCGCCATCCTCGAGTCCTTCGAGCAACCGTTCCAGATTTTCGGGCGGGAACTTTTCATTTCCGCCAGCCTGGGTATCGCCCTCTATCCCGACGACAGCGCCGACATCGACGCGTTGTTTCGCTATGCCGATTCGGCCATGTATCACGCCAAGAGTCAGGGGAGAAACAATTTTCAATTTTACGCGCGGGAATTGACTGCCCACGCCGGGGAGCGTCTGGCGCTGGAATCGGCCTTGCGTTACGCCCGGGCCAACGGCGAACTGGAATTGTATTATCAGCCGCAAATCGAGTTGCAAAGCGGCCGCTTGGCGGGTGCCGAAGCCCTGATACGCTGGAAACGGGAGGGCGGCGTCGTTATCGGTCCGGAGCGCTTCATCCCTATCGCCGAGGATAGCGGATTGATCGTCGGTATCGGCGAATGGGCGCTGAAGACCGCGTGCGAGGCGGCCGTGCAATGGAATGCTTCGAGTTCCTCGCCGCTTAAAATTGCCGTCAATCTTTCGACTCGCCAGTTTCTGCAGAACGACCTGCTGGCACAGGTTACAAACATCCTGCAGGAAACCGCTTGCCGACCCGAATGGTTGAAATTGGAAATCACCGAAAGCCTGTTGCTCGATGACGGCGACGACATTCTATCCGTGTTGAATGCGTTCGATGCCATGGGCTTGGCCCTGTCGATCGACGATTTCGGGACCGGTTATTCTTCCTTGAGTTATCTGAACCGCTTTCCTGTCAGCCAGATCAAGATCGATCGCTCGTTTGTCAGCGGCATTCCGGATGCGCAAGACAAGGCCGAATTGGTCAAGGCGATGATTTCGATTGCCCAGGCGCTGAATCTGGAGCTGGTGGCGGAAGGCGTCGAGACTCAGGAACAGGCCGATTATCTGCTGCGCCATGGTTGCCAATCCGCGCAGGGTTATTTGTATGGTAAACCCATGCCGCGCGGCGAATTCGAATCCTGGCTGCTCAACAGAGCGACTGGCGGATAGCCAGTTGCCGGAAATGGACGTCATGCCTGCCGGTAACGAGGCCTCGACCGTGTTGATCGTCGACGATACGCCCAGCAATTTGCAGTTGGTGGTCGGCATGCTGGAAAGCCGGGGGTATAGGGTTTTGGTGGCACAGGACGGTGAAGAAGGCTTGAGGCGGGCTCGATACGTGTTGCCGGATCTGATCTTGCTCGACGTCATGATGCCGGGTGCGGACGGATTCGAAATTTGCCGCTGTCTGAAAGCGTGTGACGATACCCGGAATATTCCGGTGATATTCATGACTGCCTTGGCCGAAACGGAACAGAAAGTCAAAGGATTCGAGGCGGGGGCCGTCGATTATGTGACCAAGCCTTTGCAATTTGCGGAAGTCATGGCGCGCGTCGATACTCATCTGAAGTTGCATGCCGCCCAGCGGCAATTGGAAATGCAGAACGAAGAACTCGAACGGCGGGTGGAGGCCAGGGCGGCGCAGTTGATCGAGGGCAACAGGTTGTTGCAGGCGGAGATAGTCGCGCACAAACAGGCGCAGGAGCGCCTGGCATTAGTGGATTTCGCCCTGAACCAAGTCTCGGAGGCCGCGTATATGATGGACGAACACGCCCGTTTCTGTTACGTCAACGATCAGGCTTGCCGGGCTTTGGGCTACGATCGGGAAACTTTGCTCACTATGGACGCAATCGATATCGATACGGATTGTTCCCCTGCGGTATGGGAGGAATATTGGCGGCAGCTGAAGCAGCATGGGTCCTTGAGCCTGGAAAGGCGGCATCGTACTCGCAATGGAGACCTGATTCCGGTCGAGGTCAATGCCAATTATTTCGAATACCGGGGCGTGGCTTACAACTTGGCGCTGGTGCGCGACATCGGCGAGCGCAAGCGACTGGAGGCGCAAGAAGAGATAAGGCGGCAAATTTTCGAGGCCCTAGCTCAAGGGGGAGAACTACCGGATATTTTGAATCTGGTGATAGGTTATGTCGAACAAGTGTCTCCGGATTGCCTGGGCAGCATCATGTTGCTCGATCGGGACGGCAAGCAGCTCAAGTCGTTAGCTTCGCCCAATCTGCCGGACGACTATACCGCGGCTATCGATGGCATCGCGATAGGCGATGGCGCGGGTTCATGCGGTACCGCGGTGTGGCGCAGGGAGACGGTCATCGCCGAAGACGTCCGTACACACCCCTACTGGCAGGCCTACAAGCATCTGGCCGAGCGCTTCGGCTTTTTGGCCTGCTGGTCTGAGCCGATATTTTCTTCGGCGGGCGAAGTGTTGGGGACTTTCGGAATTTATCGGCGGCACGCCGGCAAGCCCAGTCAGGACGACCTGGAGCTATTACGCCGTGCCAGTCATTTTGCCGCGATCGCGATAGAGCGTAAGCAAATCGAAGCCAAATTAATGGCCAGCGAACGCGAGTTCAGGACGCTGGCCGAAAATTCGCCGGACGTCATTGTTCGTTACGATCGCGACTGCCGCTGCGTGTATTTCAATCGCGGCTGGCCGAAACTCTTTCCGGACGGGGCGGAAAATTCATTGGGCAATACGTCCGATGAGTTTGGGTGGATGCTTTCGCCGTCGCCCGAGGCCTATATCCAGCGCCTTCGGTGGGTGATGCAAAGCGGCGAGGCGGACGAGATGGTATTGGAATGTAAGGATAGGCTAGGCCAATTACTCTATTACATCCTGTCCATGGTGCCGGAACGTCATGAAAACGGCGACATCGGCAGTGTATTGGCCATAGGTCACGATATCACCGAGTTGAAAAAAACCGAACGCCGGTTGAAGGAATCTCGCGCCCAATTGCGCCAGTTGACCGCCAAACGCGAACAAGCGCGGGAGGAGGAGCGCAAGCACATCGCCCGAGAGATTCACGACGAACTCGGGCAATTACTCAGCGTGCTGCGCCTGCATCTGACGACGCTGGATTTCCGGCTCGGCGACGACAATCCGGATATACGCGACAGAGCACAAAAAATGGTCGCGACGGTGGATAAGGCGATACAAATCATCCGCAATCTGGCTACCCGTCTGCGGCCGGCCGTGTTGAATGCCGGCATATTGACGGCACTGGAATGGCTGGTGCAGGAGTTTGCCGAAAGCACCGGTATAGACTGTCGATTACGCGTGTTTTCCGAAGACATTTCACTGGACGAAGACAGGGCGATGACGGTGTTTCGTATCGTCCAGGAATCTTTGACCAATGTGCTGCGTCATGCGGCCGCTACCCGCGTCGATATCTCGATTCGTGACGACGACGGGATTTGCGAGGTGAAAATCAGCGATAATGGTAAGGGATTCGATCCGGGGAGAGCAAAAAAGGCGCAGTCTTCCGGTATAGTCGGTATGCGGGAACGGGCGCTGATGCTGCGTGGAGCCTTGGATATTGCCAGCGCCGAGGGCGGAGGCACTGTGGTCAGGTTGCGCATACCGATGGCGGACAACGCTTTCGGATGAGTAACAGCGGGTTCATAAGCCATGGACTACGGGGCGTTCAATACCGAATCCGTTGAGCTGGATATTTTTGGGTTTGGAACAGATGATAGGTAAGGATAGATGATACGTTTGCTGATTGTCGATGATCACGTATTGATGCGGGAAGGCCTTAAACAGCTTTTCGAAGGTGAAGACGACATTGTCGTGGCCGGCGAAGCCGGCTGCGGCGATGATGTGCTGGCTAAACTCGATAAGGAGCCCTTTGATCTGATTTTGTTGGATATTTCCATTCCCGGTCTGCACGGCGTCGATTTGATCGCTAAAATTCGGGAATTCTCTGCTCCTCCGCCTATCCTCGTGCTCAGCATGCACAACGAACCACAGATCGCCAAGCGCAAGCTCAAGGCAGGTGCCGCAGGTTACATCACCAAGGACAGCTCGCCTAAAGATTTGCTCGGTGCCATCCGCAAGGTGGCGGCCGGTGGGCGTTATATCACGGGTGATATCGCCGAAAGCATAGCCTTCGAAGTTAGCCATGCGGCCCCGGTCGTGCCGCACGAAATGTTGTCGCCGCGCGAGTTGATGATTTTGCGGATGCTGGCTCAGGGCAAGAAGGTCCAGGAAATTGCCGAGGAACTGGAAATCAGCAATAAGACCGTCAGCACTCACAAGGCTCGGTTGATGCAGAAAATGCATATCGATAGCGACGTCAAGTTGATGCAATACGCGATAGCCCACGGCATGGCGGTTTAGCCAGTCACCCCGATCCAGTCTTTCACCAGCGCGGGATGGAAACCGTCCCGAATGATTGGATTTGTCGTCAAACACTACAAAAATCATTTCGCCCACGAAAATCACGAAAATTTTTCCAATCGTTGTCGACTTCCGATCGATATCCGAAGGGTGAAAGGAAAAATTGACTCAACAGTCTGATTTGTATCGTATATTTTTCGGCCAACTGCGGTGTCGGTGCCGGCTTTTTGCGCTCGTGCCTGTTCTTTTTGATATCTGTGAGACGCTTTCTGTAGGACAAATCCTAGTGATGTTCGGGTTTGGCTGATTGTGGGCGTCGTCGCTCGCATACTATAGTTTCGTCGAAAAAGCTGCTGGGAGGGATGCCGGCTTATTCGAGTCTATGGCTTCGAATACGAACTGAAACCACCACCAGATTAAAAGAGGAACCGTCGTCATGAATTCTTTGGCTCCGATCACCCGAATATTAGTACATCACCGTGCTGAAATAGCACACGAATGGACCCATGAGTCCATGCGCATCTGGGCCCGCGCCTATCCCGGCTTGATTCACCAGGAGGAACAGCTGCTGCAGGCCGAGCTGATACTGGAACAACTGAGCCGCATATTTGCCGGGGATCTCGGCGATACGCCGGCCCGGATGATCGCCAGTTCGCCACTAGCCGAAGTCGCTCGCGATTTCGGCGCCGATTGTGCCAAAAAGGCCTTCAAGCCTAAGGACTGCGGCCAATTTTTGTTGGTTCTGAAAAATATTCTGTCCCGGCATTTGGCAGACAGTGCAAACGGCACCGCCAAGCAGATAGGCAAATGTTCCCGCATCGTCGACGAAGTGCTGGACTGCCTGTCGCTTCTGGCTTTCGAAACATTCGTCGAAACCCGTGAGCGCTTGATTGCCGAGCAAAATCAGGCAATGACTGAAGTGACCATGCCGGTGGTTCTGCTATGGAACAGCGTCTTGTTGATGCAATTGGTCGGCATGATGGATACGACAAAGGCCAGATTGTTTACCGAACGGCTATTGGAAGCCATCACCCGGCATGGCGCCAGCGTCGCCTTGGTCGATCTAAGCGGCGTGCCGCTATTCGACAACAGCGTGGCGCGCCATATCATGAGGGCGGTCGAGGCCGCGCAAGTTTTGGGCTCGCGTATCGTCATGATAGGCATCAGCCAGGACTTGACTCAGGCCGGCATCGATTTCAGTAGCGTCATCAGTCGTACCACCATGCGGGCCGGCGTGGCCGAGGCCTTGCGTCTGGTTGGGCGCCGTATCGACACGGTTGCCGTTTCCGCGCGATGAACACCGTGCTTGGTTGGCCCTCGTGCCTGTCGGCAGGAGTGATCTCGTGAGATTTCGGCGATATCGTGTGGGGACGAGGACACCGCTTATAGGGGGCAGGAAAACCCGAGATTTCAGGCATCGCCGCTATCGAAGTCGGGTATAGTCGATAGCGTCTGATGTCACTTTCTTGCTTATGCCCTGCACGGGCAGCGTTGCCACGCTCCCCTTTGGCGTGGCAAAGGTCTAAACAAATACCTGGCGGAATGGGTATTTCCTTCAAAGCAATGGCGTGACCATAAGCATGCAAGCGCTGATCGATTTTTTGGGAACCCAGGGCTTCATGCCGCACGGTTATTGCCTGAGCTGGACCCCCAGCTTGTTATGGCTGCATGTCGTCTCGGATGCGGCCGTCGTGCTTGCCTATTACTCCATTCCGCTGACATTGGCTTACTTCGTCAAAAAACGTCGCGATTTGCCTTATCCGTGGTTGTTTGCGATGTTCGGCCTGTTCATCGTCGCTTGCGGGACCACGCATCTACTTTCCATCGTGATGATCTGGCAGCCCTGGTATTGGCTGGATGGCTTGGTGAAGGCCTTTACGGCCATTATCTCGGTTGCTACCGCTTACATGGCGTATCGTATCGTCCCTCAGGCCTTGACATTACGTAGCCCGGCACAATTGCAAATCGAGGTCGAAAGACAAAGTCGCTCGCTGGTTAACACCATAGAACAATTGCAGAAGACTCAGGCTGCCTTGCAAACCAGCGAGCAGCGTTTGAAGTTGGCAGCCGCTTCGGGGCAGGTCGGTATTTGGGATTACAATATCCTGACCCGTGAGCTGATCTGGGACGATACGATGTTCGCGCTATACGGCGCCAATAGGCAGGCTTTTTCCGGTGCCTACGATGCGTGGTCTTCGCGCCTGCATCCGGACGATATAGCCGTTACGGAAGTGGCCTTGCAGGACGCCATTGCCGGCATCAGGGATTACGAGCCCGAGTTTCGCGTGGTATGGCCGAACGGCGAGATTCGCCATATCAAGGGTCACGCCGTGGTAATCAGGGACGAAACGGGAGCTCCTGTGCGGATGATAGGCACCAATTGGGACAACCACGAACATGCCGATACCCGGCGCCGCTTGCAATTGGCGCATACCGCGATCAATACCAGTCGCTGCGCTTATTTCTGGGTCAATCGCTTGGGCGAGGTGGCCGAGCTCAACGAATATGCCCGAAACAGTCTGGGTTATAGCCGCGAAGAGATTTCCGGGCTTAAGGTTTGGGATTTCGACCCGAATCTTTCGGCCGCGGGCTGGGACGAACATTGGAAAGAAAACAAGGCAAAGGGCGTGCGCACCTTCGAGTCGCTGCACAGGCGCAAGGATGGCACGATTTTTCCGGTGGAGCTGACGACTAATTATCTGGCGGTGGGTGAAGAAGAATACAGTTTCTCGTTCTGCCTGGACATCAGCCAGCGCAAGCAAGCCGAGCGGGCCTTGAAACAATCCCAGGCCAAATTGATCAGACAGGAAAAACTGGCGGCGATGGGGACGCTGATCGGCGGTATCGCGCACGAAGTCAATAATCCGTTGATGGGCATCAGCGGATACATTAACTATGCCTACGAGAGCATGGCAGACGGCAAGCCTCGGCAAATGCTGACCAAGGCGCAAAAGGAAGTCGACAGGATAGCCCGCATCGTCAGCAGCATGTTGGTTTTTGGCCGGCATAGCCTGCCTGAGAAACAGGAAGCCGCGGTCGATAGTGCGTTGGACATCGTCGTTTCGCTGGTCGAGGCGGAGTACAAGGAAGCAGAGATCGAATTGCATGTCGGTGTGCAAGCCGGCTTGCCGCCGGCGGCCATCAATATCGACGGCCTGCAACAGATATTGCTGAATTTATTGCTCAATGCCCGTGACAGCATCAAGCACCACGAGCTACCGCGCGAGGTGTGCATCACGGTCGCCATGAGGGAAGATACGATAGAAATCGCCGTCCGCGATAACGGCCCTGGCGTCGCGGCGGCCATGGTCGCGCAAATATTCGATCCCTTCTTTACCACCAAGGCGCCGGGCGAAGGAACGGGCCTGGGCCTGGCGGTTTCCCGGCAGATGGCGGAAGAGGTGGGAGGGAGTCTGGAATATCATGGCAGTCTCGGCGGCGGCTGTTTCATCTTGCGGCTGTTGCCGCATCAAACTGACATAGAGGGACTTAACCATGGCTAAAACCATTTTGGTCATAGACGACGAAGCTGGCGTGCGGGACGCCTTCGAACTGGCATTGCTTCCCCAGGGTTACACCGTGGAATTGGCGGTGGATGGGCTTTCGGGCGTCAGCGCGGCGGCACGCCGCCGGCCGGATTTGATCTTCCTCGATCTGAAAATGCCCGGCATAGACGGCGTGGAGACTTTGCGGCGCTTGGCGGCTTTATACGAAACGCCGATTCCGGTCTATATCGTTACCGCCTTCGCCAGCGAATATCTGGCCAGGCTAAAACAGGCCCGCGAAGAGCAACTGGCTTTTCAACTGGCCGCCAAACCTTTGAATGCCTTGCAAATCCGCGAGATTGCCCGAATGGTATTAGGAGATCGATGATGAGCGACAAACTCAAGTTCGTGGTGAGTCTTCACGTTGCCAAAGTCGACGACGCAACGCAGCAGCATGTCGAAAGCTTGAGTAATGTTCTCGATGAATGTTTAGGCCACGATACCTGGCGGCTCAGCACTAGCAAGCATGTTTTGGTGATAGACGACGAAGCCAGTGTGCGCGACGCCTTCGAATTGGCGCTCTCTCCGGTCGGTTATCAAGTCGAGTGCGTGGCCGACGGTCAGGCCGGCGTCGAGGCCGCCGGGCGTTACCGGCCCGATATGGTTTTCCTGGACCTGAAGATGCCGGGCATAGACGGATTGGAGACCTTGCGCCGCTTGCAAGACCGCTATGAATCGCTTCCGCCGGTTTGCATCATCACCTCCTTTGCGGAAGATTATGCCGAATCATTGCAACGCGCTCGTTCGGAAAATCTGATGTTCCAGCTAGCCGTCAAACCCTTATCCACCGCTCAAATTCGTCGCTTGACCCGGACGGCCGTAGGAGTCCATGCATGAGCTCACCGCAGTTTCTTTTCACCTTGTATGTCGCCAGCATCGATGCCCAGACGGAACTGCAGATCTGCAAATTGAGGTTTGCTCTGGCCGAAAAGTTTAAGGATGTCAGCTGGGAGCTGGAATTGGTGGAAGTCCTGGACGCGCCGGAAAAAGCCGTTGCCAACGATATCTTTGCCACGCCTACATTGGTCAGAGAAAAGCCCAAGCCCGTGGTCAAGGTGCTCGACGGACTCACCAATATACCCGAGACTTTGCTCGCCGTAGCTCGCCTGCCGGCCTCCCCTTGATCGTTCGCGAAATGGAACTCTTTAGATGATGACGCTTGGCGGCCGGCAGCAGCCGAGGCTGATCGAATCCATTCTGGACGTCGTTACCGATGGGGTGTTGGCCGTGGACGAATGTGGTTTCGTGCTGTATGCCAATGCGATGGCCTATTCATTGTTGGGGCGGGACGATCTGGTCGGTAAAAACTGCGGCCTGCCTGCCGTGGATAGTCCGGAATGCGCCGACGTGCAGTTGGTCCGTAGCAGCGGCATCGTTTGGGCGCAATTACGGGCGCTGCCCATACGCTGGCACGACCAGGCCGCACATGTGATCACGTTGACCGATATCACCGAACGGAAACGGGCGGAAGAAAACCTTCGCATCACGGCCGGGGTGTTCGAAAACAGCCAGGAAGCCATACTGATCACCGACTGCAGTAACAAGATCGTCGACGTCAATCCGGCATTTTCCAGGATCACGGGATATGGCCGGGACGAGGTATTGGGATGCAACCCGAGTCTGTTGAATTCAGGCCGCCAGCATAAGGCTTTCTATGCCGAGATGTGGCGAATCCTGGTCGAGCAAGGGGCCTGGCGCGGTGAAATCTGGAATCGGCGGAAATCCGGCGAGATATATGCCGAGTTGTTGTCGATCTCGGTCATTCGTGGTGCCGGCGGCCAGGTGCAGCGCTATGTCGCCGTGTTTTCCGATATCAGTTATTTAAAGGAACACGAAGCCAAATTGCATCATATCGCCCATTACGATGCGCTGACCGGCGTTGCCAACCGTTTGTTGCTGGCCGATCGCATCAAACAGGCCC
>JAQTYP010000080.1 GCA_028688235.1 Methylomonas sp. | reverse complement strand
ACGGCATGGGTATGCGCGCGGCTGTCGAGCATGTCGGCTGGGCCGATGAAGGCGTTGTCCGGCAGACGGAAGTTGCCTGTCAGCGTGCCGGTAGCGGGTAAGCCTTGATATTCCGGCGAACGCCAGTCGGAAAATTTACCTTGCAAAATCAAGCGGCTTGCGTTGCCAAGATTCAATGTCAGAGCCGGATTGAGGCTGAACCGCTGCGTGTCCACCACATCGATAAAACCGTGCGTATGCGTGTACTCGCCGGTCATGCGGAACCAGAGGTTATCGTTGAACGGATGATTAATATCGAAATAGGGTTGGAAGAAGTCATAGCGACCTCCCTTGAATCCAGCCAGGTATCTAGCCCGGTCGTGCGGTTGTTTGCTGTACAAATAGAGGGCACCGCTGGCGGTACTGCCCACGCCGCCCCCGTACAAAAGACCGCTGGGGCCTTTTAAGACCTCTATGCGTTCGACGTTGATCCAGCTTTCGCGATCGCCGGCATTGTAATATTGGTTAAAACCGTCCAACAGTTGCTCGGTACGAAATCCGCGAATCATGGTGCCTTCGGTTACCGGCGAAAATTGCGGATTGCGCGGGATAACGCCGCTGACGTTGAGCAGGCTGTCGCTCAATTGTACGGTTTGTTGGTCGTGGAGCAATTGCTGGTCGATGATTTCCACCGACTGCGGAATGCTGCGCAGAGGGGCGTTGTTACCGGTAGCACTGCCGGCCGTATTGCGGCTGTCCGGCGTTTCGGCCAGTTTGGCGGTATTGCGGTTTGCGTTGCCGAGCACGACCACCGTGTCCAGCGTGTTGGTTGGTAGACTGTGATCTTCGGGACTAACGGCTCGAAACAGGGTAAATGTACGCTCGCTAATGCGGCGAAAACTCAGACCACTTCCGCCCAACAGTTTGCTAAGCGCTTGTTCCGGCTCATAGTGTCCGGACAGTAGCGGACCGTTCAGATTGCCGACCAGTTCGGTTGGGTAAATCAACTCGACGCCGGTTTGACGGCTGAGCTCCAGCAAGGCTCGCTCCAACGACGAGGATGGGATGTCCAGGCGTAGCGTTTCAGCCTGCAGCGGGCAGGCAAACGCCAGCGTGGTCAGCCATAGGCATTTATTTGGGCTTGGCAAGCGCCGTTGATCTCGAAATCGAACCGTCAGCGTCGCACGATCACCCATGGACCAAGATCGACGGTCTGTAGATTCAATGCCATGCATATCTTATGCATCGTTTGTTGCGGATCGGCCAACGAAAACGCCCCGGATATACGCAGTTGTCCGACGCCCGGATCGGCGACGAAAATTCGTCCGGACCGATAGCGCCCCAACTCGGCAAGCACATCCGCCAACGACCGATTGGTAACGACCATTTTCTGCTGTTGCCAAGCCCGGGCCTGCTCCAAGTCGACTTGCTCCGGCAAATCGAAGGGCATGCCATCGCCATACGTTAATTGCTGACCTTCCTCGACTTTGACTTGCAATCCGTCGACGCTGGCGGGATCCGCCATTACATTGACCGCATGCTGCTCGACCACGACGCGCGCGTGTCCGTTGGCGAAATACACGTCAAATACCGTACCCAAGGCGCGAATCGTTGCTTGGCCGGCTGCAACGTCGAACGAACGAACGGCATCGCGAGCGACATTGAATCGTGCCTGACCATATAGCAATTCGACGCGGCGGCTGTGTTCGCTGTAATCGACTCGAATCGCACTGTTGCTATCCAGCAATAATTCGCTACCGTCGGCCAGTACGACCTTGCGATTTTCGCCGATCTCGGTGTGGTAATCGCTACTTATCCGACCAATTATCGAATAGGATGACGGTAACCACGCGTGAATGACCAACAGCCAACAGGCCGCCGCCGCCAACCCCGCCTTACTCCAAATTGAAGAGATGCGGCGGCGACGGTCGTTGCTCCTAGCGGTGCGGCCGGGCGCAATCGGCGCCGATTGCGCCGCCTCTTGCACAAAAGCTTTGAATATTTGTTCAGTTTCCGCAAATGCTTCGCGATGTTCTGGACTTTGGTCCATCCAAAGATTGAAAAGCTCCAACGTGTCCCTGTCAGCCGCTTCATCCCTTATCTTGATCCACCAGTCAACCGCCTGATCGCGAGCTGACTGTTTTTCGACGGGAGTTTGAAGGTTTTTCATGAACAGGGCTGAATATGTTTGATATATGAATATAGACGTATCAACGGCGCAATCGACTACAAATTACCCGTGTCCAAAGCCGTTGATGTTGACGGATCGCTTATGTAACAAGTACGGAGGGATTCAGTCCAGTTGCGAAGTGCAGTGATGCATCGCTATCGCTAACAATTTAGCAACCTGCCCCTTGGATACGCCAAGCCGGGTAGCAATTTCCGCATAAGTCAGCCCTTCCACGCCATGCAGTATCAAGGCGGTGCGGGCGTCAAGAGGCAGTTGGTTCATCGCTTTGCGCACTGCCAGCACAAATCGTTGATTTTCGAGTGATCGTTCAGGACACATTGTTGGATCGGCAACCGTGTCGCTGGCAATATCCAGCGCGTCGTCGCAAATATATTGTTCGCGTGTTTTGGCTTTGCGCTGATGATCGATCAGCAGATTGGTGGCTATGCGAAAAGCCATTCCACGCACATTTTCGACCTGTGCTTGCTCGGTTGCTTGTTGTAGCCGAATGTAGGTGTCGTGGGTCAACTCTTCGGCAGTATGGCGACAACGCAATTTGCCGGTCAAATAGTTCAGCAATTCGTTAGCCAGCGACTGACTCCAGTTACTCACGGTAATATTCATATTGAACGCTCATGAAACCTCTGCAACAACCGCAAACTCAAAGGAGGACCGGTTTACCGAAGCAATAATTGAACCACAAACGTCAAAAGATGTTACAGCAGCGTCAAATCAGTGCGCGACAAGGAAACGCAACAGGAGACGCGATCAATCCGAGAGCTTGCGGGAATGCGCGGATAAGTTATTTGACACAATTTATTCAAAAAATGAGCGTAATGCCTTATTTTAATGAGCTATAACAAAATTAACTCCGAAACTTTAGTAAATAAAAATCTGGCTCTCTAGGAATTGCCGTGGTAGCTACTACATGTAGTGGCTGCATGCTATTTGCGATCGCTAGCGGTTGTGATCAACCACGGGAAATCTGGGAGAACCAAAAATCTTCGGGTGAAAAGATTAGGGGATCAAAAGGCTAGGCTATCGAGTGTTAACGAGGTTTATAAAGCCACATCTGGTAAATGCTCAACAAAATCTGTATGCCCATAGACAAGCCCATCAATGCGCCGCTAAGTACGACCACATAGGCAAAACTTGAAATCGATTTGGTGACGAACCAGGATAGGACATCCAAAAGCATCGCCGCAAAAGGAATGACCACGGCTATGCGTTTGACGTAGATATTAATATCGCACAGTAAAAATATGCGGCCTATGAAATATAAGATAAAGGCAATGCCGAACAAATGTATGTGCGACACTCTGATCAGAACCGGTAACGGTGCTCCGCCGGAACGCGCCACTTCCGATACGCCGGAAAAATGGCTTAAATCCGGCAATGACGGATTTATCTGAGGATTATGGCAATGGACGCAATCCCGGTTCAAAATCGGGGCGATGTCGTTATTATATCCCGGCTCCTCGGCACCTTTATATATCCATTTCAAAATGACTTCTTTATCGCTCTTGTACTTGAGATTGGGTTCCATGATGCCGTTGATAGCCGCACCCAAGCGGGTCTGGTCGTTGGAGCCGTGATACAGGATGACGATATCTTCTATCGATAATCCGGGTTTGCCGTCCCGACCTTGATGGGTGTAATACATATTGATCAAGGCCACCAGATAGGCCAGACCTATGGTCAACAGAAACACCGTATTCAAGATTTTTTCACTGGTGGAAATATCGCTGAAGCGCGCGTAATGCTTGGTCATGAGTAAAAATTAACGGATTATAAGGGGGCAAAAAATGACAGCAAAATACTTTCGACGTAAGGCCTGATCCGACCTTAAACGAAGCGGGCGAGGCGAATGGAGAACTGATTGCGTCGGCAGTCGTCTCGAAAAAGCCGCAGTGGCTTCAACTTGCGCTGATTTTGGATTTTAGGTGCTTGGCGAGATTCCTCATCGCTGCGGACGCATCGTCGGAGGCTAGGTGGACGTTGATTAGGCTAGGGGAGGTGCGATTGTTCAGCGAAGCTATCAATGCCTGCTCGAACTCTTCCTCGGTAGTTACCGCGTAGCCGGTGAGAGGGCCGAACACCTCGCCCAGTTTATCGAATTGCCAAGGACTAATGTCGTTGAATGGGCCTTCCAGGATGTAGCGTTCCGTACTGTAGCCTCTGTTGTTGAAGACGATGACGATAGGGTTCAAGCCGAGGCGGGCATGGGTGGACAATTCGGTGCCGGTCATCTGAAAAGCGCCGTCGCCGACCAAAATCACGGCTCTATGGTCAGGTCTAGCGACTTGTGCGCCGAGCGCGGCGGGCATCGCAAAGCCCATCGAGGTATAGAACGCCGAAGCCAGAAACTCGGTTTGCGCCTGCACCTTCAAATCTATGGCGGCGAACAGGCAGTCGCCGACGTCGGACACCACTATCATGTCGGAGCCGAGAGCCTGATTGAGCCTCGCGATCAGGCGAGCGGTCGTTATCGGCCGGTTCTGTTCGGGGAAATCGGTCGCTGCAGGTTCGGCCGGCTTGCCTGGTAACGCGGAGGCTTTTGGTTTCAATGATCGCAATAAGGCCGATACAAAATCGCCCAACGCGATACGGGAATAGCGATGGGCGCTGATGACGACTTCGTCCAGGGATGCACGAACCATAGCATGCGGATCGAGTTTGGCGGTGTAGATACCGGTATCGACATCGTTCAGCGTCACGCCCAGCATGATGATCAAATCCGATTGTTCGACGGCGTAACGTACCGCTTCCGAACTCATTGCCCCTTCGTAAATACCCAGATAATTAGGATGCCTTTCGGCTATCACCGATTTGCCGGTCAAGGTCGCTACGACAGGCAGACCGGCGCTTTCGACCAGCTCCAGCAACATAGTCTGCAGGCCGCGCCTATGCAGTTCGATGCCGGCGATGATCATGGGCGAAACGGATTTAGCCATCAGTGCTAAAGTCTCGGAAACGGCCTCCGACAAAGCCGTTTTATCGCCGGCGGAGTCTTCGACCGGCTGGGCGGGAATCGCATAACCTTCCGCCGCGACCATGTCGCGCGGAATTTCTATGTAGACCGGTTTACAACAGCGGCGGGCTGCCGCAATCGCGCTATCGATCTGCCGAAATGCAATGATTGGATCGTTCAGCACTACCGAAGCGCAGGTAATGCGCTCGAAAATCTCTCGTTGGAATGTGAACGGGCCGAAACGGTGATGAAGTAAGGGGTCGTCGCGTTGTTCGCGTACGCCCGGTGCGCCGCTGATGACGATGACGGGCGACGATTCGGCATAGGCGCCGGCTATCGCATTGACGGTATTCAGTGCCCCGACGCCGTATGTCACGGCCAGTGCGCCCAGTCCAAGGCAGCGGGCATAGCCGTCGGCGGCAAAGGCGGCGGTGTCTTCCCTCGTGGTGCCGATATGGTTTACCTGGCTTTTGACCATCAGATCGTAAAAACCCAGTACATAATCACCCGGCACCCCGAAGATATGCTTCACCCCGGCTTCATGTAAACGTTTTAGAAGATAGTGTCCAATGGTATCGAACTTGGCGGTGCTCATAGCGATTTACCTCCGAATGGCTAGGCGTTGGCCGGAACTGATTGAGCCTTTCACCTGTCGCGGTCGGGTTCAGGTTATATCAAACTCTAATATCCGGCAAATCGAAACCGTTTTTTCCATAAGCGGCGTGTTTTTTTATGAATTTTTTATTCGATCTTGGCTACATTAAGTCAACGCTTATCGAGAGCGATCGATTAAGCAGATCCTACATTCTGAAGTTTTAAAAGGGGGATTGATGGATTGGGTTTATTGGCTGAGTAGCGGTATGGCTCTGGCCGTATTCGTTTATCTGCTTATTGCGATGTTTTATCCGGAGAAGTTTTGATGACCGAGCAAGGCTTATTGCAAATCGGCCTTTACTTGGCCGTACTGTTGTTATTGGCTAATCCGCTCGGAAGCTATATGGCGCGGATTTATCGAGGTGAACCCGCCGTATTGAACCGCTGGCTAGGGGGTGTCGAGCGCGGATTGTATAAGCTTGGCGGCGTATCTCTCGAAACGGAGATGCGCTGGCAGCAATATGCTATTGCTATGTTGGTCTTCAACCTGCTGGGCATTGCCGCCGTCTATGTTTTGCAGCGGATGCAGGATGTCTTGCCGCTGAATCCGCAAGGCTTGGCGGCCGTCGGCACCGATTCGGCACTGAATACGGCCGTCAGTTTTGCAACCAATACCAACTGGCAAGCTTACGGCGGTGAAACCACGATGAGCTATCTAACCCAGATGCTGGGCTTGACGGTACAGAATTTCCTGTCCGCCGCTAGCGGCATGGCGGTTTTGGCGACCTTGATCCGCGGATTCGGCCGCCATAACACCGATAAAATCGGTAATTTCTGGGTCGACATGACTCGTAGCATACTCTACATCTTGCTGCCGCTATCCTTGGTGCTGGCCGTCGCGTTGGCCGGACAAGGCGTCGTGCAAAGTTTCGATGCTTACCGATCGGTGGCTACTTATGAGGCCGGCAACGCCTCGGCAGAGGGCAATAGCGAAAGCCGTCAACAAACCATCGCGCTGGGACCTGTTGCCTCGCAACTGGCAATCAAGCAGCTAGGCACCAACGGCGGCGGATTCTTCAACGTCAATTCCGCTCATCCATTCGAAAATCCGACGCCCTTGTCCAATTTCCTGGAAATGCTGGCGATTTTGCTGATACCGGCGGCCTTGTGCCACACCTTCGGCATCATGGTCGGCGATGTGCGGCAGGGTTGGGTGATCTTGGCGACGATGACCTTGGTGTTCGTTATTTTTGTACTGCTAACATTTCAGGCCGAACAAGCCGGCAATCCGTTACTGACCCACTTAGGCGTCGATCAGGCCGCTTCGGCAAGCCAAGCCGGCGGCAACATGGAAGGCAAGGAAACCCGCTTCGGTATCGTCAATTCGGCCCTGTGGGCGGTGGCGACCACGGCGGCGTCCAACGGTTCGGTCAATGCGATGCACGATTCCTTTACGCCGTTGGGCGGATTGGCTCCGATGTGGCTGATACAGCTCGGCGAAGTCATCTTCGGCGGCGTGGGCTCCGGTTTGTACGGCATGATCGTGTTTGCGATCGTCGCGGTATTCATCGCCGGTTTGATGATAGGCCGCACGCCGGAATATTTGGGCAAGAAAATCGAAGCCTTCGAAATGCAGATGGCGGCCTTGGTGATTTTGATCCCGCCGTTCTTGGTATTGGGCGGTACCGCCATTGCGGTGATGCTGGACGCCGGCAAGGCGTCCATTTTCAACCCCGGCGCGCACGGTTTCAGCGAAGTGCTGTACGCCTTTTCGTCGGCCGGCAACAATAACGGCAGCGCCTTTGCCGGCCTGAATGCCAACGTACCCTTCTATAACTGCTCGCTGGCTGTCGCGATGCTGATTGCCCGCTACGGATTGATGGTGCCGGTATTGGCGATAGCGGGTTCTTTGGCGGCGAAGAAGACCGTTCCGGTGGGCGCCGGTACCTTGCCTACCCACACACCGCTGTTTGCAACGCTGCTGTTGGCCGTCGTGTCGATGGTAGGCGCATTGACTTTTGTGCCGGCCCTGGCTTTGGGGCCTGTCGTCGAACACTTGCAATTGATTGCGCATCGCTGAGGTGGCCATGAGTAAAAAAATGCTTTCGAGCTCTCTTTTCGACCGGGACATACTGCGGCAGGCCGTGATAGACGCGTTTGCCAAATTGGCGCTGCGGCAGCAATTGAAGAACCCGGTGATGTTCGTCGTTTATCTCGCCAGCATGCTGACTAGCGTGCTGTGGCTGCAAGCCGCTGCCGGCGAAGGCGATGCGCCGGCCGACTTCATTCTGAGCATTGCCTGCTGGCTATGGTTTACCGTGCTGTTTGCCAATTTCGCCGAAGCGGTAGCCGAAGGCCGCAGCAAGGCCCAAGCCTCGTTTCTGCACAGTGCCAAGCGCGATATCGTCGCCAAAAAGCTGGACGAGCCGCGTTACGGTGCTAATGTCCGGGAGGTGGCAAGTCCCGGTTTGCGCAAGGGCGACGTGGTACTGATAGCAGCGGGCGACTTCGTGCCGGGCGACGGCGAAGTGATAGAGGGCGTGGCGTCGGTGGACGAAAGTGCGATCACCGGCGAGAGCGCGCCGGTGATCAGAGAATCCGGCGGCGACTTCAGTTCGGTAACGGGCGGTACCCGTGTATTGTCCGACTGGCTGGTAGTGCGCATAGGCGTCAATCCAGGCGAAGCCTTTCTGGACAGGATGATTGCGATGGTGGAAGGTTCGCAAAGGCAAAAAACGCCCAACGAAATTGCTCTGACCAGACTATTGGTGGCGCTAACGTTGGTGTTTTTGATGGTCACCGTAACCCTGCTGCCGTTCTCGCTATACAGCGTCGAGACGGCCGGCAGTGGCCAGCCCTTATCGATTACCGTGTTAGTTGCTTTGCTGGTGTGTTTGATTCCCACCACGATAGGCGGCTTGTTGTCGGCCGTCGGCGTCGCCGGCATCGGGCGTATGATGCAAAAAAACGTTATCGCCACCTCGGGAAGGGCGGTCGAAGCCGCCGGCGACGTCGATGTGCTGCTGTTGGACAAGACCGGCACCATCACGTTGGGCAACCGCCAGGCTTCGGCCTTCATTCCGGCCAAGGGTGTCAGCGAAAAGCAGCTGGCCGATACCGCGCAACTATCGTCGTTGGCCGACGAAACGCCGGAAGGCCGCAGCATCGTGGTGTTGGCCAAGCATAAATTCGGCATACGCGAGCGCGACGTGCATTCTTTGGGCGCAACCTTTGTGCATTTCAGTGCCCAGACCCGGATGAGCGGCGTCAATCTGGCCGGCAGGCAAATACGCAAGGGCTCGGAGGATGCGATTCGAGGCTACGTCCTGGAGCAGGGCGGCCGTTTCCCGGACGATATTCAAAAAGCCGTGGTCGACGTGTCCCGCCGCGGCTCGACGCCGCTGGTGGTGGCCGAAGGCAAGAAAGTCTTGGGCGTCATCGAGTTGAAAGACATCGTCAAAGGCGGCATCAAGGAACGCTTCATAGAACTTAGGCAGATGGGTATCAAGACCATCATGATCACCGGCGATAACCGGCTGACCGCCGCCGCGATCGCCGCCGAAGCGGGCGTCGACGATTTTCTGGCCGAAGCGACGCCGGAAGCCAAGTTGAATCTGATTCGAAAGCATCAGGCTGAAGGCCGGCTGGTGGCGATGACAGGCGACGGCACCAACGACGCTCCGGCGCTGGCGCAAGCCGACGTCGCGGTGGCGATGAACAGCGGTACCCAGGCCGCGAAGGAAGCCGGCAACATGGTCGACTTGGATTCCAACCCGACCAAGCTGATCGAAATCGTCGAAACCGGCAAGCAGATGTTGATGACCCGTGGCGCTTTAACGACGTTTAGCATCGCCAACGACGTGGCCAAATATTTCGCGATCATTCCTGCGGCTTTCGCCGGCATCTATCCGGCCTTGAATGTGTTGAACGTGATGCAGCTGACGACGCCTGCCAGCGCAATTTTGTCGGCGGTGATCTTCAACGCCTTGATCATCATCGCCCTGATTCCGTTGGCGTTGCGCGGTGTGCGCTACAAACCGGTCGGCGCCGAAAAACTGCTGCAAAACAATTTGCTGGTTTACGGTTTGGGAGGCTTGGCCGTACCCTTCGTCGGCATCAAGCTGATCGATGGCCTGTTGGTCGCGATGCATCTGGTGTAAGGATATGGTTACAAATATTTCCCTGTTTCGGTTGACAAGGATTTTTCCGTTCGTCCTGAGCCTGTCGAAGGATGGGCGGGAAAATTCTTGCCAACCGCGCCAAACCGTTCATGCTTCGACTGGGCTCAGCATTTATGCCCTATGGGTACGAACGGTTTGGCGGGAAAAATCATTTTGGGAAGCCTTTAGCGCAATTCTAAGGAGAATAACATGTCTAGCTATTTGAAACCCGCCGTCGTCTTGTTCGCACTACTGACGCTACTGACCGGCTTTGTCTACCCGGCCCTGGTGACGGTCTTGGCTCGAGGTCTTTTTCCGGTTCAGGCCGGCGGCAGTTTGCTCGAAGACGCAAAGGGCCGGGCCGTGGGCTCCGAGTTGCTCGGTCAGACTTTCGACGATCCGCGTTATTTTTGGGGACGGCCATCGGCTACGATGCCTTATCCTTACAACGCCGCCGCATCTTCCGGCTCTAACCAGGGGCCGACCAATCCGGCCTTGGGCAGTGCCGTCAAGGTTAGAATCGAGGCCTTGCGGGCCGCCGATCCCGGTAATACGCTGAAAATACCGGCGGATTTGGTCACCCGTTCGGCTAGCGGACTGGACCCGCATATCAGTCCGGCGGCCGCCGAATCACAGGACCAACGCA
>JAQTYP010000079.1:8933-10544 GCA_028688235.1 Methylomonas sp. | reverse complement strand
CGCCGCGGCAGTGTTACGACCCCGGCCATTTTGGTGACTTCGGAAAGCAGTTTGGAGGCTTTATTCAACACCTCGCCCTGTTCGTCGTTTTCCGCCAGCAAACTGCTTTGCAGTTGCTTTAGCGCTATTGAATCCAACGGCTTCACCGTCAACAAACTGTTCACGAACAAACGATAACCGCCGACGGTCGGCACCCGGCCGGCTGATGTATGCGGCGAATGAATCAAGCCCATGTCTTCGAGATCCGCCATAACGTTGCGTATCGTCGCCGGACTCAGCTTCAGATTCGGGTCTTTGGACAATACCCTAGATCCCACCGGCTGACCGTCCTGTATGTAACGCTCGACCAGAGCTTTTAATAGATATAACGACCTTTCGTTTAAATCCGGACTCTTATTCACACCCAAATACTCGCTGCTAGCACTCTACCCCCCAGAGTGCTAGCAAACTATCAGCTAGACAAATCGTTGTCAACAGGCGCAATAAGACAATAAGACCCGGCAAGACTGCAAAAATACGGCACAAGAAAGGGCGAGCAATCATTCCTGCCTTTCGAGAGAAGGTCTGTTTAAGCTCAACCGGTCATTTGCCGCCCGGCCAGCAAACTTCTCTGCAAAGCATTATCCTCGACCCATAAATCACCGGCCAGCAATCTGGCAATTTGACCCTTTAATTCCGGATTTCTGTCGGCTTCGAAAAACAGGTTATGCACGATATTGGACTGGTAAAAGCGTTCCACGAACAAACGCATCGTGTTGAAGCCCAATAGATAAGCCTGGTCGTCCGCCGCATGCAGGTCGGGATCGGCTTCGCGGCCCTCCGACAGCGCTTGATGCACGCGATCGGCGATGCGAGCGGCACTGGTGAAGGCCAAAAACACGCCGGACGAGAAAACAGGATCCAGAAAGCCGGCCGCATCGCCACAACAGGCATGACGCAAGCCGTAACGGCTTCGATTGGAATAGCTGAAATCGGCCTCGACCCTGACAGGCGCATCTTGTTCGGCACCCGCCAACAATCTTTGCAGCATCGGCGAGGCCTCCAGATAACGGCACAACAAGTCTTCCACTTCGCAGTCCTTGGGACGCTGTTTCTGCACGACCAAGCCAACACTGAGACGCCTGCCGGACAAAGGGATCACCCATAGCCAGCCGATATCGACCACCGGCACATGAATACTGCCGGAACGAAACAATTCATCGGCCTCTTCGCCGGCTCGAATGTTACGGTAATGGGTGTAGACCGCGAATTTGCCTAAATTTTCGATGCGATCGATGCTTTTATGCTTTTTCCCCATCAGTGCCGCACGCCCGGTCGCATCGATCAGATAGCGGCAACGATAACGGTCGCGGTCCGATACGATGTCTACTCCGTCGGCGCGGCAATCCACCTCGAGCACCTTTTCTTCTTCGTGGGTTTCCGCGCCGAATTTTGCGGCATTTCGAAACAACAATTCATCGAAAGGCCCACGATCCAGTTGATAGGCCTTACGGTCTATGCTCAACGGGAAAAACATACGCTGACCGGTAGCTTCGTCCATGAACACCGCTCCGCTCTTGAATTGGTTGCCTACGCTCCAATCTATGCCCAATCGGGCTATGACAGGCTCGC
>JAQTYP010000079.1:0-8923 GCA_028688235.1 Methylomonas sp. | reverse complement strand
GGCAACATCGATTCGCCGATATGAAAACGCGGGTGCTTGTCGCGTTCCAATAATAAAACCCGGTGTCCCTGTTGCGATAGCAAGGTGGCCGCGGTAGAACCAGCAGGCCCCCCGCCCGCCACGACGACATCGTAATCGAAGCGCTGTTGCCTGTTATCGGACATGTTCGACGATCTCTCTGTCATCGACTATTTGGCAAACCCGTCTTCCGCCGGGTTATAAACCGCCTTGTGCACCTTCCAGTGTACGCCACCGACACCGGCCCCAGCATAGGTAATAACGCCCACGCCCTTGTAAAACTCGTCGGTACGCATCACATCGGGTCCGAAATAAAACGGTATCCAGGCCTTGCCGGTTTGGTAAGACTTGCTATCCGTCGGCTGACCCAGAATTTCATGAACCTGACCTTGAGTCATGCCCAATTGAATCTTCGCAAAGGCACTGCCGGTCGGTATATCGCCAAAAATGCCGGCATCGGCGGTTTTTGTAGCAGCTGCCGGTTGCGCATCGGTTCGAGCGGCCTGTTTGCCGCCGGAGGCACAGCCTGCCGCCAACAGCACCGCTGCCAGCAATAAGCAAGGTTTATGAAAGGTCATGTCGTCTCCTATCGAATTGAAAAAAGGTTGAACGATCTTAGTTCATTTGTTGCATTTTGCCAGCAAAAAGCATGACAACATGGATTGACCGTCTCCGTCAGATACCGGCCTCCAGCCACCAACCGGCAGAAGATGCCGAAATCGGCAAGACTGTGCCCGCGCCGCCATTGGCCAGCCATTCAAGCAGTGGAATAGCGGCCAATACCGGCATCGCATCGACCGCCTGACGCCATTCGGCCGGAAAGGCCGGTATCGTTCCCCTTTGCGGCCGGCCAAGACGCGCAATGCTACCCTCTACAGGACCGGCGGCCAGCATCAAGGCGCAGGCAAGGGCCGAGCGGCCACTGCCGGGCATCAAATAACCGGGCCAGCATTCGTCGTAACAAACCAGCAATAATTCGCCGCCTAGACCAGCCAGTTGGCACCAGGCTTCCAGCAGTGCCATTGCAAAAGTATCTTGTCCGGCCGCCAGCGCACTGGCCGGCTGAGTACATTGCCGGGCGATGCTCCAATAACCGGCTGCGGCATTTTGCACGGAATTATGAAACGCGCTGGGCGAAATCAGGCCGTCGGCCTTGGCCAATTCCCGGCATAACTGATCCGTCGTTTGAATCTCGCCCGCCACGCTGGCAAACACGACGGGTAATGCTTCTGGCGAACGCCGAGCCTGAACGCAAGCCTCGCTAGCGGCACTAAACACCAGATGCATCGCCTGACTACTGCGGCGCCTCAAGGCCACTGGAATAGTCTCGCGGTGTGCCGTAACGCAGCGAAACGACAGATTGTCCCTTAAACCATCGTCGGATGCAGACGCCGCAAAACCCAATACGCTGATGCTTTCCATCAGGCGACCTCCAATAACACGCTGGCGTTGTTGCCGCCGAAACCCAAGGCATTGCTGAGCACCAACCGCGGTTTGACATTTAGAACAGGCTCTGCCAAAACCTGCAGGCAAAATTGCGGATCGGTTTGCCGCAAACCGCAGGTGCCTGGCAAAAATCCACGTTCCAGCGCCAACAAACTCACCACAACCTCGACGGCACCGGCCGCTCCCAAAGTATGGCCGAGCAAACCCTTGACACCGCTGCAAAGAGGCGGATGGTTGAACAGGCTCGCAATGGCCCTGGCTTCGGATAAATCGTTCAATTGGCTGGCGGTCGCATGCAGATTGATGTAATCGACCTCTTTGGCTTCGCGGCCGGCCAATTGCAGGGCCTGACTCATCGCTGCCGCCGCGCCGGCGCCTTGCGGATGCGGTGCACTCATGTGGTAGGCATCCGACGACTCGCCCACCGCCAGCAGGCGCGGTTTTTCCGGTTGATCCGGCTCGATACGCTCCAGCAATACTAGCGCGGCGGCTTCACCTATGTTAATGCCTTGCCGTCCGGCATCCATGGGCCGGCAATTTTCCGGCGACACCAACTGCAAGCTATGAAATCCCCGTAAAGTCAAACGGCACAAACTATCGACGCCCGCCACCAACATCGCGTCGCAGACATCGGCCTGTATCAGGCGCTGCGCCGCACCCAAAGCCTTGGCACTGGACGAACAGGCCGTCGAGATGGCGTAACAAGGGCCGTGCAAACCCAGTTCCATTTGCAGAAATTCGGCGGTGGCCTGGGCGGTATGGGTCTTTAAAAACTCAAATTCTGCAGGCATTTCGCCGTTGCGTAATAATTCGACATAGGCCTTCTCGGTATCGTAAATGCCCGACGTGCTGGTGCCCAAAATCAAACCGACCCGGCCGGTGCCGTAACGTGCGGCGGCGCGCTCGACCTCATTTCTAAATCCGCCTTGATTCAAAGCCATCAAAGCCAACCTGGCATTGCGGCAGTCGTAGGCTTTCAGATTGTGTCGAATCTCAGGCATAGCCGAGACGACTTCGCCAACCACGGTCTTAAACGGTAGCTCGAACAACCTTAAGGGTTTAAGGCAGCTGCGATTGGCGAGCAGATTACGATACAAGGCCTCGACGTCGTCGCCGGCGGCGCTGACACATTGATACGCGGTTACCGCAACGGGCACCATTTTTGAATATTGCGTCATGATTTAGAAGATTTGGCGATCAATAATGGGCAAAGCAGAAAACCGACGGCAACCCCCAGGCTGACGGAGCCGGCCAGAATCGGCAGCGTCGGCGTCTTGCCCAGCGCCAATGCACCGAAGGATGCCAGCGTCGTCATTGTCGATGCGGCGATGGCATGGTAAGTCACGTCGCTATCCTCGGCCCTATTTTCGATGAAAAAGATACCGTAATCGACACAAAGCGAAACCGACAGCAACAAGCCGATAATATGCAGGAAGCTGATTTCCTCGCCGGACAAGGCCCAGCCGGCAAAGATGAATAACACCGCGGCGAGCGACGGCAACAAGGTCAAAAGCACCCTGGTTAAACGCCGTTGTTGCAGCCAAATGCATAAGGCCATGACGGCAATACCTAAGGCCAGCATACGCAGGGAACTGTCGCGATAGTGTCCCGCCAGGCGGTTTAATTGATCTTTTTGACTAAAATAACGCACGCCATCCAAACCCTTCAGTCCTTCAGCCAGTCGGACGGGATCATGCTCGCCAAGCCATATGGCCAGAGCCACGCCTTTTGGGTCATCGAGCAAGCGGCCAGATAATAACTGGCGCACTGGCGATTTCAAAACTTCTTCGGGCCGTAAAACATTACCAGCGTCGGGCAAGGCTCCCAGCTTCTCGACGGACAGGCCGGCCTGCCCTAATGCCGAACGCCAGGCCGCTCGAAACGGCTCATCCATTGCCATACCATAGACATCCGCATTGCTTGTTTGCAGCGATTGCGACACCAGCCACGGAAACAAGCCGTGATAGGCCTGCAAAACCCCTTGCGACTTCAAGTCCCGCAAGCGCCTTTCGGCGGCTTCCGATCGCTGCAAGGCCGTCTCCATGTCGCTACCCTGTATCAATACGAAACGTCCGGGCTCTATGCTGGCAAAATGCGCGCGCACGGAAGCATCCTGCTGCTTGAGCAGGTCCATGTTCATCGCCAGTTTCTGCATGTCGTCCACCCAGCGCAAGTTCGGCATCGGCAACAATGCCGCCAATACGAGTAGGCCGAACAATAGCCATAACCCTTTACGTCGGCGAGCGCAAAAACCCACCCAAACCGCAACTCCCGGCACATGGGCGACATGCAGCCTGGTATGCACCAGCACGGCCGGCAACAGCCAGCGGGTCAACCCCAACGACGCCGCGATGCTGGCTACCGCAAACACCGCGATTTGCTCGAAGCCCGGAAAGCCCGTCATGCCCAATGCGATATAGCCTATCACGGTGGTTAAGCCCCCCATGAACAGGCTCGGCCAAAGCAAACGCACCACAGCCGATAACGGGGTGCGGTGCTTGGCACTGTGCACCATGACGTGAATTGGATAATCGACACAAATGCCGATCAAACTGGCGCCCAAGGCCAAGGTCAGACTATGAACATGCTGAAAACTCAAGGCGACTGCCAACGTGCCGAACAAAAACGAGGTCGCCTGTATCATGACGATCCAATGCAAGGCAGCGAACGAGCGGAATAACAACAAAAACACCAATATCACCAGGACGCTGGATACGGTGGATACCAGCGTAACATCGCGGTTGATCTCGCCGTTGGCAGCCACCCCAACCACAGGCACACCAGCCATGCTCAAACGAAAATCATCTCCGGCCTCGGCATTCAACGCATCGAATTCGGCGCGAATCGCGTTTTGTAAAGCTTGGTGCGCCGCCGAATCCATGGCCGCCGGCCGGCTTTGCAGAATCAGCGTGGCACTTTCGGCATTCGAACCGGCCTGACTTTGAAATTGGCCCTGCAGTTCCTTGAAACCATTCAACGACAACAGCAGAGGATCCTGCTTGGCGATCGTTTTGACGAATCCACCCTGTGGTGCCAACAAAATTTGCTTGAGCGCCTCGGCCCGACCGGTCGTCGCGTCGGGATCGAATAGTTTCAGTGCATCCTGTTCGGGATACAAACTGAAGATGCGCGCATGATACGGTGCATAAAAGGCAACGGCCTCCAACCATTCCCGCGGCGGCTGATCGGCGGGCCAAACCTGTTCCACGCCGGCTATAGCGGACAATCGCCCTTGCAAGCGAGATACCAATCCAGCCGGCGAAAGCCCAACCCGGACCGAAGGATAGGCCTTTGGTCTTGTTTCGACGACCAGCAAATAGCGCCGCGACAACTCGCCCGACTGCAGCAATCCGGACAATAGCCTGGAATCCTCGTCACCAGTGGCGGTGAAAAAAGCGTTAAGATCGGTTTCGACCCGAGTTTGCCAAACGGTTAGCGCCAACAATAACGGGAAGGTCAGCAAGAACCAGCGTTTTCTGCCAGCGAAAGAAACCATTATTCCCCTGCCGCTTCCCGCAGCAACTCGGCAATCGCAGGCTGGGGATCAGCGGAATCCGCCATCTTGACGATACGATAGGCGCTGGCTTCCCCGTCCGATTGGCGGACCTGGATATTTCGCTCGCCATCGTCCGCACTGCCAGTGATTTCCATGACAGGCTGATCTTCGGATTTAGGCGTCAGCCTCAAAGTCCAGTGTTGATCATGCGTCTCGGCGGTCATATCGTAGGCGGCTTGCAATTCGCCGATACGGCCTTGCAATAGGGCTCTAAACACCGTGATTTGCTGCGCCGCCGCCCCGCCGTAAGCCAAAGGCGCACGATGGCGCTGCTTTAGTACGGGATCCCAATAAAACATGCTGTCGCCGGCGATCGCCATGATAACCCGGCTCGGTTGCTGCTGCAGCTTGACCAAAGTACCTTCCGTATCGGTCAACATATAGCCCGCCGTATGCACCGGCGCATCGGCCAACTCCAGTGTTCGGACTTCCTGATATTCGAACCTGGCCGGGGCGCTTCGACGGATATGGGCCAGCACTTCCTCCAGCGCCCCGCCGTCGGCATAAATCGACATCGGATACAATAACAAAAAGGCGACTAACAGCTGTTTCACGACGAGCCGTCCTCGAAGACCTTATGCCCATTCGCCACGAAGAATCTGACGGTTTCGATGACGGGTGGAATATCCAGATCGGGAAACCGGCGATGTCGGTAAGCCATTCCACCATGACCAGCAAACCCATCAAAAAATACACGATCAAACCGGTATAGAGCGTCCAGACCTCGGGTCCGGCCAATAGCGGCAATAATGCGCAGATAAAGATATTGGCGAAGAAAAACAGCGTCCAGGCCCATGTCACCTGTTGCAGATATTCAGAAATGCCCGGCTCGAACTCAGGAAACAACAGACGCACCAAACGTTCGCATAAGGAAGGCGGCGACCATAAGCTATGTCCGAACAGCAAGGTCAAACCCAAATACACCAGCGAAGGCATCAGCCATATCAAATAAGCGTTGGCAAAATAGGCGCCAACCAACAATAGGGCAGCCAGACTAAAAGCGCCGATACGCCAGCTTTTTTGAGTAGCCCGGAATCCCCGCCACAGCATCAGACCGGCAAACAACGACAGTTCCAGGCCCACATAGCCATTTCTAGCCAGATAAGCACTGACGAAAGGATAGGCTAAAAAAAGGCAGCTAAAACCGGCAGCCTTGACTGCAGCCCCCATATCAACGGGTACGATTATCGGAGACGAAGTCGGCCAACGCTCGCAGGGAGGCGAAAATTTGATTGTTCCTTTCGTCGCCGGAAGTGATTTTGACGCCGAATTGCCTGTCCAACATGACGCCGATTTCCAATGCATCGATGGAATCCAAGCCCAATCCGCCTCCGAATAAGGCTTCGTCCGGCGAAAGATCGTCGGGAGTGACATCTTCCAAGCGCAAGCCCTCGATGAGCATAGTTTTCAGTTGGCTGATCAAGTCGTCTGACATGGCTGATAAAAGTCCGCTAATAAATTTGAAATTTTACACAATATACCATTGCCGTTCAAAAACGCTCGGAATCATGCCGCTGTAGCACGGAAATTACCCGAACAACAGTCGAATTCCAGTAAACCCCATACCATGGAGCCGGCAAGCATCGCCGTTTGCCGTCGGCAGCTACTCCCTACATCAGCAATACGCTAAGCCCAAGCCCCAAACCGACGAGGTTGGCAAGCACGATCTTAATTTTTTGAAAGACGCTCATCAGCAACCAAGTCTGAATGACATAATCTCTTGCATTCAGGAACGATAAGTGTAAGCGAGCTTTAGCCACTTCCAACAACAAAGGCAGGCGCCTCGACAACAGCCACATCGCTCCGCAAACCAAAAACAGGAAGGTATAAAACACCAACATTTGCGCGCCATGCTTGGTAAATCCCAAGCCATGAATCAAAACTTCCTCCAATAAAAAGGATAAAGCTTCAAAGAAAATATGCAGCAGATGCCCCGCTTGCGCCCAAAGCAAATCAGGCGCAAGCAGCGCAAGTAATGCCGCAATGATGAAGAAAACTTTTTTCGACCAGACTTTAAGCGGGTCCATTGACGCCCATTGTTTTCGCCACATGGTTTGTTTACCCTTGGATGTAAAGTGGAAATCGGGGCTGAATCAATAGTGAACCCAAGGGGTTTCTATTACTTCAGCCTATCCTGACTTTTCCGAGTATGGCGAGCCGGATGCGGCTAGTGCCCCGTCGCCAGAGCAAACCGACTAGGCTCTGTAGACATCAGCAACAATGGCGAATCCGTGGCAAAACCTTGCAATTCGACAGCGATGTCACGGTCGCGCGCGGCTGTCAGGAAATCGGCGATAGTTTCCAGAATATCCTGATCGACGAACAGCGCTCGACTGCCATCGATGACCAAAATGCTCTCGTCTGCTATAGCGCCCAAATGTTTGCGTAAAAGAGCTTTGTTTAAAAAAGACACGTCCTTATGCAGCCTCAGTAAATAATGAGAGCCGTGTTGAGTCAGCGTCATGGCGGAATGAAAATCGGACCACAACACAAAGAAGATGCCGCAGGCCATGCCGATCGCAATGCCTTCCAACAAGTCGGTGAACAGAATGGCGAACACGGTGATGGTAAAAGGCAGAAACTGGCTGATCCCTTTACGGTAAAACTCGAAAAATAGCATCGGCCTGGCCAGCTTATAACCCGTTTGCAGCAAAACGGCAGCGAGACAAGCCAAAGGAATCCTGTTTAGATAAGGGGCATAAAACACCACGCTGACCAATAACAAGGCGCCGTGCAAAAAACTGGAAACGCGGGTCTGACCACCGGCGTTGACGTTGGCGGCACTACGGACGATGACGGCGGTAATCGGCAAGCCTCCCAGCATGCCACAGATAAAATTACCCAACCCCTGCGCCCTCAATTCATGATTAGTCGGCGTCACCCGCTTATGCGGATCGAGTTTATCGACCGCTTCCACGCTCAACAATGTTTCCAGACTGGCGACGACAGCCAGAGTCAACGCAATACTATAAATTTGAGGATTGCCAAATGCGGTAAAGTCCGGCAGTTGCAATTGATGGGCAAAATTGCGAATGCTGCCCAACTCCGGCAATGACACCAAATGCCGCATGTTCAAACTCCAACCGGGAGCATGCGATTGCGCCCACTCGTTAAAGCCTATCCCCCACGCGACAGCCAACAACGGCCCCGGAATCAAACGCAACCAAGCATTACGTTTAATCCAATGACTTTCCCAAATGACCAAAATCATCAGCGAGACGATGCTGATCAACGTCGCCCCCTGAGATACTCCACGAAGCGATTCGAACAATTCAAAGAAACTGGAGCGGGCGGATTCATGCATGTAACTTTCGTCACCGATGAAACTGGCATCGTAGCCAGTGGCATGCGGAATCTGCTTGATGATCAGAATCATGCCGATAGCCGCCAACATCCCCTTGATGACAGATGCCGGGAAAAAAGCCGCGATAGAACCCGCACGGAATACCCCCAAGCAGAACTGCAAAATGCCGGCGATACTCAAACTCAGCAGGAATAGGTTGAAATCACCCAGCGTTTCGATCGCAGTGAACACGATCACCGTCAAACCGGCCGCGGGGCCTGAAACACTAAGTTGGGACCGGCTGAGCCAGGAGACAATCGCGCCACCCACAATGCCGGAAATAATACCGGAAAACAAAGGCGCTCCGGATGCAAGCGCAATCCCCAGACAAAGTGGCAAGGCCACCAAAAACACCACAATGCTGGCTGAAACATCTTGCCGTAAATAACCAAGGTAATAATGAAGCTGTGTTTTCATGACTCCGCTCCTCCGTAGGTCTATGGAATTACGCAAACCGCTTTGCCAAGAAAGCGGTTTGCCGTCGAACTAATTAAGAAGGTCTACCGCTAGCGATATGTCGAAACTAGACCACGACCAAGGCTTAGTCACAGGGGAATTGA
>JAQTYP010000541.1 GCA_028688235.1 Methylomonas sp. | reverse complement strand
CCTTCGCAGTCGCATGGCGACTATTGAAAGAATTTGGATAGAAACGGCAGACATGGATTTTTACAAAGCGGTCACGGTGTTGAGTGATGATTTTTCTAATTTTAAAGACAACTTCTATGGAGAAATACGATGAAACGTCGAACTCTCTGCTGCGCGCTAGCGGCTTGCGCTTCCTTGATGTTTGAAAGCGCGCAAGCGCAGTTGTTTGACCGTGGCGGCGGCCTGATTTACGACAGCGGTCTCAACGTCACCTGGCTGGCCGACGCCAATTACGCCAAAACCAGCGGATATGACGCCGAAGGCAAGATGAGCTGGCAAAACGCTATGGCCTGGGTAAGCAATCTCAGTTACGTCGACAGCGTGCGCAACACGACCTACAGTGACTGGCGCTTGCCAACCTTTACGGATCTGGGCGGGTCGGGCTGCGACTACGGCTATAGCGGCACCGATTGCGGATTTAACGTATCGACGTCAAGTTCCGAACTGGCGCATCTGTTCTACGGCGATTTCGCGAACAAAGGCGCTTTGGATTCGCGCGGCCTAAACCAATCCGGCTACGGTCTCGTTGACGACCCGAATGATCCGGACGACGAAAGCTTGTTCAACAACCTGCAATCCTATTCTTATTGGATGGGGACCTCATACACGATTCCCGGCGCCAGTACACCGGGCACTGCCGCATGGTATCTGCAATTTTCGACCGGCATGCAGAACACGATCAGTAAAGGCACCCAATATTACGTGCTAGCGGTACGCGATGGCGACGTAGCGGCAATGCAGCCGGTGCCTTTGCCGGGTGCAGTCTGGTTGTTCGGCAGCGCACTGCTGGGTTTGGGGTTCCGGAAATCCGGAAGACGCCAACTGCATTAGATAGGTGTATTTTGTTATTCGTTAAATTTGAGGAATCGTTATGAAATTAATCTTAAACGCGAGCTTATTGGCGACGACTCTGCTTTGTTCGGTAAACGCAAACGCTGCCAGAACCGTCGTCGATTTCGAGGGCATTGCCTCGGTGGGACTGGTGGACGGCTACGGCGGTTTGTCCGGCTGGGAGGAAGCCGCTGCAATGCTCGGCAATTATTCGATATACCAAAACCCGCAGCCGGACATGGGCGATGGTTATCTCGCCTTTGGCTTCATGAGCGGGGAACTTCGCTTCGACTCGGCGCCGGTAATCTTCGAAGGCGCGTACTACCAGTTCGTCGGTTACGACAGCCAGGTTAGTTACGACCTTTATTATCAAGATCAAAAAGTATACAGCGCCCCGCTAGCCCCGGAAAACCAGCCTGACGATATTTACTGGTTGGCATCGGGTTACAGCGGACTGGTCGACAAAATATATTTTCACGGCACTTCGGACGGCGTCGTGATCGATAACCTGACTTACTCGACTGCCGCCCCCGTACCCTTGCCCGGAGCAGCATGGGTATTTGCTAGTGGGCTGCTCGGGTTATTTCTTCAGAAGCGCAAGCATTCGTCCTGATAAAAGGACTGAAAGCTCGAATACAGGTTCGCACTGAGAGCGCTTGTCAGAATAAAACTTATTGCAGCAAATACAGAAAATTGATGGGAGTGAAAAATAATGATTAATAAACAACGGTTTCTATCCTCTATGATTGGCTTGGGATTGTCCATGTCGGCACATGCCTCAACCGTGGTGAGTTTCGAGGATATTTCCCCTAATGATCTGGCCGACGGCTACGGCGGCATATCAGGATGGAGCGCTCTGGGCAGCGTCGGTATCGCAGATAAGGACTTGGGCGGGAATGGACATAAAGCACTTTATGGCCATGAGGGAATGCTCAGCTTCGATCACGCACCTGTCGTATTTCAAGGCACCTATTACAAGGCATATTCCGTCCCTCAGGATCAGTTCCCCCTGACGGCAATTGAGCTTTGGTATCAAGACACCATGGTATACAGCCTCCAATATTCCACTCCAACTTCCAGCCTTGAGTGGCTGGCTTCGGGATATTCCGGACTCATCGATAAAATTTACTTCAGAGGAGGCATACGTGGATTTTCTATCGACGACCTGACATATGATGCAAATGTCAGTGCAGTGCCGCTGCCGGCAAGCTGGGTGGTGTTTACCGGGGGACTCGCAATGCTTGGCTTTACACGGCGTCGCATCGGTTCTTAATTTTGCGGGCACAATGATGAAAATCGCCGGCAGCCCTTTGTTGCAGACTGAAATTCGCTCTATAGCAGGGGCTAGACCGGCTATTTCACGCGAGAGCACAACCGTTACGCCGGTTGCTGTCACGATCTCGCCGTTAGGCAAATCGTTGCACGAGGGAGGCTATCGCAATGTTGATCGCGAATCGGTCGCTCAGATCATGGCCGGTAAAAGTCTGCGTAATATTCGATATTCCGAACTCGTTTCCGTCGCCGACAAGCTACGGGATGCGGGGCAGCTTGCAGGCAAGGATTATCTGGATTTTATCGGGCCCTCGCCCGAGTTTTCCTTGCTTGACGGCTCGCGCAATCCGGATTGGGACAAACCCATGGACTACATCGGCCGGCATGAATTGAATCTCGCATTCATGACTGCGACCGGCGCGGAGCAGCGCTTTATCGACTTCGAGTGGCATCTGTTGTCGCTTTACAAATCGTTTGAGCCATGATCCCCAAAAGCGCCAGGTCAACTAAGTTG
>JAQTYP010000540.1 GCA_028688235.1 Methylomonas sp. | reverse complement strand
CGTCATCCTTACGGGTCACATCCCACAAGGCCGACCAGGACCCAACGTCGTTCCAGCCGGCATCGAGCGGTATCACCACCGCCTTGTCGGTTTTCTCCATCACGGCGTAATCTATCGAATCCGACGGACAAGTCGAGAAAACAGCCTTATCCAGCCGGGTAAAATCCAAATCGATTTTCGCCGCCGCCAAGGCCTTACGGCAAACATCCAGCATTTGCGGATTGAATTTTTCCAATTCCCGCAAAAAACAACCGGCTTTAAACGCAAACATGCCGCTGTTCCAGAAATAGTCGCCGCTGTCGATATAGCCTTGCGCAGTTTCCGCGTTCGGTTTTTCGACAAAAGCGGCCACTCTAAATCCGTCGCCCACTACCTCTCTGGAAGCCTTGATATAGCCATAACCGGTTTCGGGGGCCGTGGCGACAATGCCGAAGGTCACCAGCAAATCTTGTTGCGCCAGATGTTCCGCTTGGCGTATGGCTTTATGGAAAGCCGCGGTGTCGGCAATGACGTGATCGGCCGGCAATATCAACAACACATCGTCCTCTGACGGCGCCGATAAAGCTGCCATCGCCACCGCCGGCGCGGTATTCTTGCCGATTGGCTCCAAAATGATCGCGGACGACAGAATGCCGATTTCCCGCAATTGTTCGGCCATCATGAAGCGATGATCTTCGTTACAAACCGCGATAGGCGCTTGCAAGCCCGATACGCCGTTCAAGCGCAACATCGTTTCTTGGATCATGGTATTGCCGGAAACCAGCGGCAGAAACTGTTTGGGATATTGGCCGCGAGACAAAGGCCACAAACGGGTTCCGGAGCCTCCTGAAAGTACGACGGGTATCATTGTTAAATTCATCCTTTTCTATCGTTCGAAACATCGTAAAAGCGCTACGAAGCGTATAGGCCGGAACAGGGAAACCAGTAACTCCGAACGATGTTAGTTCCAATGCTCTGCGCAGGAACCGCGAAAGTCAAGCCAAGCTCTTACATACGCATTCCGCCCAAGTATAACGCTAAATGAATATCCGCCGTTACCGGTGTACGCTCAAATCCGCTTTTACCCCCTCCCCTGTAATCGGTCAGCCGTACCCTAGCAATGATTTGAATACTAAAGTTTAGGAGTTCATTGTGACCGGCATAGTGCTGGGTCGTCGTTGATTTCCAAGACTTCAAGCCGTAATGTTCTGGCGTCAAGTTGAAGGACTTGAACAAACCAGCATTGTATGTGCGCATCAATGGCTTCCATCACCATCGCAACGGCGTCACCCAAAACGGTTTTCAAGCTATCTAAAGCCCCAGTAATCACGGCACGAAAAACTTGCCAGAGTTTGCCTGCAAAATGAATGTCCGCACTGTTACTAGTGTCTGTCGCACCTGCGCAAGGTTCGTGGCCCCCAGCGTTTGTTTGGCGATGACCAGCAAGCAAAACCGGACAGCCGTTAAGTGAATGGACGCGATATAGGCGGCATAATGGTTGCTTTGCTCCTTCAGGAAACCCAGATGCTGCTTGGCTTCTTTGAAATAAACTTCAATAGCCCACCGCATCGAATACAGTTCCAGCATTTCGGCCGGGGATGTTACGTCCGCCCTTATTTGATCCTCAATACCCGCTCTAAACCCACTGTTTTCCAGGGTTTTTAAAGAACAAAATCCGATTTAAGCTCGAGACCGTTTAGGCCTTAAAAAGGCCGGTGCTCCTCTGTTATCGTGGGAAGTTTCTCACACAAGCCCACGCAGAAGAGACCAGCCTATGAAACGGATTGTCGCATCGATTCTTACTCTCCAACAACATCTTGATGCCTTGGCCCAGCAGCCGGTTGTTTACCGACCACTCGCTTGTCCAAAGTGTGCCTATGGCAAGCTCTGGTGTCATGGTTGTTATGGCCGTAAAGCGGATCGCCACTCGCCCGCTTCAGCGTCATTGAACCCGATTCCGATACCGCGCTTTCTATGTCAAGGTTGCCATCGGACCTGTTCCCGATTGCCTGAATGTCTTTCGCCTCGTCGCTGGTATGACTGGATGATGCAGCAGGCGGTCATTCTGCTGCTGTTGAGTGGCCGTTCCCTGCGTGGCTGTACCCGGCAGTGTGGCCTGGATCGTCACACGATGCGGCGTTGGTGGCAGGGCTTGCAGGCCCGCCACCAGAAGTTTGCTTATTTTTTACGTGCTCGTTTTCCGGAACTGGGACGGGCGGTCGATTTTGCTGATTTTTGGCGTCAATGTTTGCAGGCGATGGCATTGAGCCAGGCGATGGCGTGGCTGGATCATGAAGGGGTGATCGTCCCATGATGGGTTGAGGTTGAACGGGGTTGGGACATTCGCCGGGCATGGATTTCAAGACCCCACACAGTTTGCCCACTCGCGGATATAACTATTGTCGGCTTTCATAACGACTCCTTTTAATCTTCAGGAGTTTGCTATGAAAGAATTCAATGCCATGGCCTTGTTTCGGCTCTCGGTGCTGGGCCCTTTGGTTAGTCGCGATGATTTGCAGCACGGCGAGTTGCAAAACATCATTCGGCAATTAGCCCAAAAGGAGTATGCCATCCCCGGTTCCAACCGGCGGTTTCTGGGCGAAAAGACGATTGAGGCTTGGTATTATGCTTGGCGGCGGCACGGCATCGAGGGCTTGGCACCTCGGCGCCGCACGGATCGTGGCGTGTCCAAGT
>JAQTYP010000539.1 GCA_028688235.1 Methylomonas sp. | reverse complement strand
ATGATCCGGATGCACGTGAGTATTGATCACATAACATACAGGCTTGAACGTCACTTGTTTAATCGCATTGCGCAAGGCTATACCTTTCTTGGGATTACCTCCGGTGTCTATCACCGCCACGCATTTATCGCCGACGATGAAACCGATGTTGGCAATTTCACCATGATTAGCCCTGTCAGGCCAATGATGCTCGGATAAATGCAGATAAATGCCAGGAGCCACTTCCGATACGGACAAGAGTGGCACGGCATTAGCCGCGTAACTGATCAAAAATCCCAATACTATCGCTATAAAACGCATGAGCCTTGCCTTATGCCGCTATTTGTTTGAAAAACTCTGTCTCGGAAATAATATCGCGATTGCTTTCCACTCTATCCAGATAAACCATGCCTTGCAAATGGTCGTATTCGTGTTGAAAGACTCTGGCCGGGAAATCCTTTAACAGGATTTTCGACGCTTTTCCCCGGATATCTTGATACTCGACCTCAACGGCGCGACACCTCGACACCAATGCGCGGATACCGGGCACACTCAAACAGCCTTCCCAATCCTTTACCAGCGTCGCATCCAATACCTCGTATCGCGGATTCACCATGATCAGCGGCGCCATGTCCGGGGCATGAGGATAACGCGCAGTCGGCCTGGAAGCGACAATGACGATACGCCGCGAAACGCCCAGTTGCGGCGCGGCGATGCCGACACCGTTACTTTCCAGCATCGCGGCATGCAAACTATCGATCAGGCGCTGGAACTCTTCCGAAGCAAAATCGTCCACGGCAAGGGCCTGTTGACGCAGCACTTTTGCACCTAACTGCATGATTTCGGTTTTTTCAGTCATGTTAAATCCAAGAAAGCCATAAGCCACTCAAGCGGTATCTATCGCCTCAGTATACTGTGGTTCATAAGAGTTTACTCACCTTTACTTTGAGCGACTTTTTTGTGATAGTTATTGCAACAGGCGTTGCGGATAAAACTAGCGTCCTATTTTTTAATCAACGGTTAACATTGACCATCAACCAGGAGACATCATGAAAAAAATCCAAAAAACGCCGTTTGCCATTGCGATCAGCGCTTCTTTATTGCCGTTTGCGGCCAATGCGATCGAAACCGAAGCCAATCCTTTTGCGCTGTCCGAACTGGATTCGGGCTACATGCAAACAGCCGAAGCGGAAAAGGCCGGTGATTCCAAAACGAAAGACGGTGCTTGCGGCGAAGGCAAATGCGGCGGCGCGATGATGCAAAAAAGCACCGATACTAAAGCAATAGAAGGCAAATGTGCCGGCAACAAACCCGCACCGGCTTCCAGCGAAAAAGACAACAGTAAGAAATCGGAAGAAAATAAATAAAACATCCTGTCCGACACCGGCTTGATTCCAAGCCGGTGTCTATGCATTCAAACGCTAAAACTTTCCCCGCAACCGCAAGTAGCCTTGACGTTGGGATTGTTGAATTTAAAGGCTTCATTGAAACCTTCTCTGGCATAATCCAGCTCTATGCCGTCCAATTTATCCAAATCGGCCTGCTTGACCAATACTTTGACATCGTATTGATCGAAGACGATTTCATCGTCCCCTTGCTCATCGGCATAATCCAGTACATAGGCGTAGCCGGAACAGCCCGCGGCCTTTACCCCTAACCGCAAGCCGATACCGGAACCGCGTTTTTGCAACTGTTTCTGAATTTGTTTGGCCGCTCTTTCTGTCACATTAATCGCCATATGGCTACTCCCCTTATCTTGCAAGCAATGTCTTCAAGACACCGATAAATTGATCGATTTCCCGTTCGGTATTATCCTTGCCCAGACTGACGCGAATGGCAGACTTGGCTAACGCCTCATCCACCCCCATGGCAGCCAGCACAGGACTGATTTGTTCCGATCCTGTCGCACAGGCCGAACCACTGGAAACGGCAATCCCTTGTTGATCCAGTTGCATCAATAACATTTCGCCGCTGACGGCGGGTATGCCGAATTGCACAGTATTCGGTAATCTCTGAGCCTGTTCGGCGAAAATCACTAAGCCCGGAATGGTTTTCAACTGGCGCTCCAAGCGCATTCTAAGCCCCAGCAGATGCGCCATCCGGGATTCCAGCTCCAATCTCGCCAGTTCCGCCGCCTTGCCGAACCCCACTATCGCCGCGACGTTTTCCGTCCCGGCACGCAAACCCCACTCCTGATCGCCTCCCGCCTGCAAGGGGACTAATGCGACATCGCTTTGCCGCACCAACGCGCCGCAACCTTTAGGTCCATAGACTTTATGACTGGAAAGGCTCATCAATTGAACGCCCAGCCGGCGAAAACTGACCGGCATCTTGCCAACCGCCTGTACTGCATCCGTATGCACAATCGCGCCACAGTCCCCGACCCTTTCGGCCAGACCGGCAACATTCTGGATAGCACCGGTTTCGTTGTTTGCCAGCATCAGAGATATGACGTCTCCAGGCCGCGGATCGAAAGCAGCTATCGTCTCCGGCGAAACAGCGCCGTCAGACTCTACGGGAATCCTACAGATTTCACTAAAACGTTCAGCCCGGCATTGCGCATTTTCGAAGATAGCCGGATGCTCGATCGCCGAAATCATCAAGCGCCTGCCATGGGCCGTGGCCATGACCAAGGCGTTGGCCTCGGTCCCGCCGCTGGTAAAAATGATTTGCGATGCCGACGCATCGACCAAGGC
>JAQTYP010000538.1 GCA_028688235.1 Methylomonas sp. | reverse complement strand
GCAAGGCCCAGCTTCTGTCGGCCGGGAATATGGGGTTCGCCCACGGCAGCAACGACGCGCAAAAAACCATGGGCATCATCGCTCTGGCCGTGTTTGCGGCCAACAGCGCCGGAGGCCTGGATCAGTTGCCGCCATGGGCGGAATTCCTGCGCCCGGACGGCGGTGAAAAAGACATCGACACCTGGGTGGTGTTTACCTGCGCCTTGGTAATGGCGCTGGGCACCGCGGTCGGCGGCTGGCGCATCATCAAGACGCTCGGGCATAAGATGGTCAAACTGCATCCGATCAACGGCTTCGCCGCCGAAACCAGCTCGGCCACGATACTGCTGGCTGCGGCTCATTTCGGCATGCCGGTGTCCACTACCCACAGCATTTCCACGGCGATCATGGGCGTCGGTTTTGCTAAAAATCCGCACACACTGAGATGGTCAGTCATCGAAAGAATCGTTTGGGCGTGGATCATGACGATTCCGGTGGCCGGCGGGATTGCTTGGCTGATGGTCAATGTAATGTTTAAGTGGCTACCAACTTAAGCCGGGACAGTCAGAGGTTAAGCCGTTCGTGGTGAGCAAAGTCGAACCATGAATGGCTTAACCGCTCACCCTTCGACAAGCTCAGGATGAACGGTTAAGCCTCCCTCTTTGTCCCGTTTTAAACGAGAAGCCGTTTAAGTTGCATTGATCGCCTTTTTGCCGCAATGCGCGTCGGGCGGTTCAGGACATCTATCCATCGGTGTTAAACAGCGTGAGGCTAAATTCAATTTCACCGTCGACGATTTGAAAAACGCCTTTTCCTCTATCCACATTATTTTTACAGACGATGGTGCCGATCTGGATTTCGGTATTGCTAAAAACGGCTTCATCGACTATCACTTGCACGTGCTCAGGAGCCGTCATTTCCGACAAAACTCGCTTGCATTCATCGTGAAGCTGGGCGCAATCGGCTTCGAGTTTTTCTCGGGTATTCACCACTTTGCCCAATAAACCATTGACGTTTTTTTTGGGATTAGCCGAGACAAAGGCAACAATCTTTTTGATCTCTTCCTGTTTTTTTTCATTCGCTTCGATATCGAGCTTGAGTTGATCGAATTGTGCCTGTAGATGGGGATTGAAACCGACTTTTATTTTGGTAATAGCACCGGCATTCGAACCGATAACAGGGGCTTTAACCAATGTAGACGCACAGGCCATGCCGCCCACTATGCGACCTTTTTTTCCGCCGGATTTGCCGATCACTATTTGATTGAGTGCGGTCAAATGGTTATGCATCGAGAGCTCCTCGATCATAATATCCATGCCGGCGTCCATTTGGGTGTTTTCGGCAAAGCGCGCGCTGATCGAGCCCTTGCTGATGAGCTTTGCGCTGAACGCATGTGCTTCATCTTTATCGGCTTTATGTTCGCTATGGCCTATCACGCCGCCTTTAATGACGATGTTGCCGCCTGCTTCGATTTCAGCCGCCTCGACGGTGCCGCCGACGAACACATCGCCTGAGGCTTTGATCTTCATGCATTCCCTGACATTGCCCTTGATGTTGATAGTGCCGTCGAAATCGACGTTTCCGGTAGACAAATCCACCGCCGGCAGATTGATGATGGGGTCTACAATGACACCGTTGGACATCAGCTTAGGTTGCCCGGCAATTGAGGCTAACAGCAGATTGCCGTCATTCGGATCGATTTCCGCACCCTGTAATTTCGCCGCAAAATAGGCATCTTTCCCCGCCTTGGCTTCGAGTATTCTCCCGGTTATATCCAGGCCTTTTGTACCTTCGCTAGGCGGAATGCGGCGCATCAGCGGTTCGCCTTGTTTGACGACAATGAATTGGCCAAGATCGTGGAAATCGGCAAAACCATGCTCGTCGATATGGGGTTTGCATTCCCTTATCTCCGGTATCAGACTTTCGAAGTGAGCGTCTACACCCGGCACGGGATGTAGCCCTTGAGCAATGACGAGATCAGTGGCTTCGCCATCTTTCAAGGCCTGCTCGATTTCCTGATCCAGAATGCCGCTAACTATTCCCTTTTCCTGTAAGGCCTGTCGGACTTGAGCAAGTATGACCGGAGTGCCGCCGTAGGGCGGCGTTAAAGTCAGGCTGGCCGACATGTTATCGCTATCCATTTCGATCGCGCAGCTGCCATCCTGGCGTTCACCGATTTCCAGCTCGAAACTTTCATTGAGATCGTATTTATGTAATAAATCTTCGATTGCACTTTCGTTCAGAAACAGATGCGTCAGACCTTGTTGGCTTAGCGTTTCCATGATCATGGTATGGTTTAGCGTAGGCTTAGTTTCACCGGCCTCGTATAGGGCAAGTAGCTTGTCGCCGTCATCATTCAGCTTGAATATAAGCTTACTGGTGCTTGGTGCGTCATTCATAACTTGGTCTCTTGAAAAACGATTTTTACCGATTAAGGCACTAGGGGCGGATTTTGCCTTTGACATCTCCCCCTGTTTTACGCCATTTTTGCCGTTCCATGCAAGCTAGCGACGCCACGGTTGAGCGGATGAAAAAGCATTCCGCTGGTCCTGCTGGCGCAGGACGCAACGGAGTACGACGAAAACCTCTTTATCGCCACAAATGGTATTTTGAAAAAAAGCGGTATCACTAAGATGTTGTCGACGGGAGGTTTAGGTTCGCCTATTTGAACACGCTATTCAATCCTTGCTTGTCAATAA
>JAQTYP010000537.1 GCA_028688235.1 Methylomonas sp. | reverse complement strand
TACACCCTGAAACCGGCGCCCGGCGCAAACACGCGGAGGACGCCCGCGCGACACTGCCCAGCCTTGACATCAATTACCTGATGAAATCGGCCATGGCGCTTTCCGCGGAAATCGATCTGAGCCATTTGATGCAAAAAATCATGGCCGTGGTGCTGGAAAGCTCCGGCGCTCAGCATGGTTATCTTTTGATCAAACAGGACGACGACTATCAGGTCGCGGCCGAACAACATGTCGGCAAGCGCCAGAACGTTAAGACCAAGGCCTATCCCTTGGACAAGGTTCGCGGAATTTGCAAAGCCATCGTCAATTATGTGCAACACACACACGAAAAAGTCGTGCTGCACGATGCGGCCAATCAGGGCGATTTTCAAAATGCGCCGGAAGTACAGTCCTTGGGTTTGCGTTCGGTATTATGTCTGCCCATCATCAAACAAACCGAACTGACAGGCCTGCTTTATTTGGAAAACCGCCTGTCCGAAGGCGTGTTTACGCTGGAAAAAATCAGCATGACGGAGCTTTTGACCGCGCAAGCGGCCATTTCGCTGGAAAACGCCAAGTTGTTGGAAAAAACCCGTATCGCCTATGTCAAGTTGCAGGAAAACCAGGAACATATGTTACAGATGGAAAAGCTGTCGGCCTTGGGCACCTTGGTGGGCGGCGTCGCCCATGAAATCAACAATCCGCTGATGGGCGTCATGAATTTCGTCGAATTCGTCCACGATAGGTCGGATGACCCCAAGACCAGGGACATCCTGAATCAGGCCCAGCAACAATTGCAGCGCATCAAAAAAATCGTATCCAATATGCTGGTGTTCATGCGCAGCCGTTCGATACCAACGGGCAGTTGCAATATCGAAGAAGTGCTCAGTCAGACTTTACTGTTACTGGAAGGAGAATTGCGCAAAGCCGCCATTTCGGTGCAAACCGAGATGTCAGGCCCCTTGCCGGACATCGCCTGTACCGCCGAGAGCCTGCAGCAGATTCTGGTCAATTTACTGCTCAATGCCCGCGATGCGCTGTGCGACACGGAAAATCCGAAAATCCGTATTGCCGCATCCCGTTCCTACGGCAATGTCGAGCTGATCATCGCCGACAATGGCCCCGGCATAAGCGAGGAGGTTCAAAACCGTATGTTCGATCCCTTCTTTACCACCAAAAACCCCGGTAAAGGCACGGGCTTAGGACTGTCCGTAACGCGGCGGCTTATTCAGGATTGTAGCGGCACTATCGAAGTTCGGAGTAAAATACGTGAAGGCTGTCAGATTTGTCTGACATTTCCGCAGAAACGCTAGCCAAGACACAGGGTTCTCAGCATAATGAACCCCATTCCGTTTATCGAACCCTAGGTAATGACCGCTCATGTTAAACAATATTCTGGTGATAGATGACGACCCGGCAGTCCGTGGCGCATTTAAATTGATTCTGGAAGAAGAGGGCTACCTTGTCCGTGAAGCCGAAAGCGGCCAGCAAGGCATAGAAATGGTGAAAGCCGAACGCCCGGACTTGGTCTTTTTGGATCTGCGCATGCCCGGTCTGGATGGCGTGGAGACCTTGCGCCGTTTGAAAACGATGGATGAAAGGCTCAACGTATACATCGTCACCGCCTTCGCGACCGAGTTCATGGATCAGTTGAAGGCGGCCCACGAAGAAGGCCTGCAATTCGAACTCGCCAGCAAACCGCTGTCGGCTTCGCAAATCCGCAATATCGCCCAGATCGTACACGTTTCTAAAGTGCAGGAAGCTCACAGAGCCTCGCATTACAAGCTGGTCTTGACGCTGTATGTGGTTTCGTTGAACGAAGAAACAAGGCGTTTGGTCGAACAGCTCAGTGCGGTATTGGCCGGCATCTACGAACCCGGCCGCTGGGTCTTCGATGTCGTCGAAGTGTTGGGCATGCCGGAAAAAGCCCTGGAAAAAGAAATCTTCGCCACACCGATGCTGGTCCGCGACATTCCGGAACCCGTGTTGAAACTGCTGGGCGATTTATCGCGTACATCGTCGGTCATGGCGGCGATTACCACGCAATCTCAAGGCACCGGGGTGCAAACCATCATCATTTAATCAGCCCCATCTACTGCATGTCAGATACCTTTCAGAGGCCCAACCTGATACTCGACACCATCACCGACGGCGTGTTGGTAGTCGACTTGAAGGGTATTGTGTTGTACGCCAATGCCGCGGCCGAACGGCTACTCGAGCGAAAAAACATCATCGGTCAATCGCTGGCCATTCCGGTGACCAGCGAAAATATCGAACCTCAAGACATCAACTTGATCCGGCCCGGCGGTTTTGCCTGGGCCGAGATGCGGTCCGCCCCATTTACCTGGGATGATGCGCCAGCCTACGTAATCGCCTTGCACGACATTACCGACCGCAAACAGGCGGAAATCGCGCTACAACAAAGCGAATCCTTGTTCCAAACCCTGGCCAGACTCGCGCCGGTCGGCATATTCAAGACCGATGCCGCGGGCCACTACCAGTATGTGAATCAGCGCTGGCAGGACATCAGCGGCTTACATTCGGGTCAGGTCGTTGGCGATGATTGGCAACAAGCGATTTTCGACGACGACCAGCGGCGAGTCTCGGCGGAAGGGTGCTGATTTTCAATAATGTCATCTATGCATAAACGTGGGAGCCATATTGATCAATCTTGTCCCAAAATTGTTGCCATCTGCCTTTGGACTGAACCAATGC
>JAQTYP010000078.1 GCA_028688235.1 Methylomonas sp. | reverse complement strand
AGCCGAAATCGACAGCCTGAAGGCGCGGCGCAGCAATATCGACGATGTTCAAAGCAAGCTGCGGCGGATGCTGTGTTCGGCCCTGGGCTTGGAAGAAGACGAGATGCCTTTCGCCGGCGAACTGATACAGGTGCGCGACGAGGAAAAGGACTGGGAAGGCGCGGCCGAGCGTTTGCTGCGCAGTTTCGGCTTGTCGCTGCTGGTGCCGGATCAGCATTACGCGGCGGTCGCCGAATGGGTGGACCAGACTCATCTGAAAGGCAGGCTGGTGTATTTTCGGGTTAGGCCCGGCCAACGCGCCGAACTGCCCAATCTGCACCGCGAATCCTTGGTCCACAAGCTGGCGGTCAAGCCGGATTCGGAATTCTACGACTGGCTGGAACGGGAGATAGCCCACCGTTTCGACGTTGCCTGTTGCGCGACGCCCGAGCAGTTTCGCCGCGAACAAAAAGCCATCAGCAGCGCCGGGCAAATCAAGGCGCCGGGCGAACGCCACGAAAAAGACGACCGCCACCGCCTCGACGACCGCAGCCGCTATGTGCTGGGCTGGTCGAACGCCGCCAAGATCGCCGCACTGGAAAATAAAGCCAAGGTTCTGGAGGGATATTTGGCCGAACTGGCCGCTCAATTGGCGCAACTGGACAAGGATGCAACTGCCGTCAAAGAACAATTGAAAACCTTGTCCAAACTGGACGAATACCGCGACTTCCGCGAACTGGACTGGCAGCCGCTGGCCGGCGACATCGCCAGACTCGAAGACGAGAAACGCCAACTGGAAGCCGAGTCGGATTTGTTGAAGGCCTTGAGCGAACGCCTGGAAGCCCTGCAAGCAGCGCTGAAGGAAACCGAGCGCCTGCTCGGCGACAAAACCAAGGAACTGGGCGGCACCGAGCAACGCCAACAGGCCGCCGAAGCCTTGCTGCGGCAAACCCAAATGCTGCTCGACGAAGCCGGCGACGCTCACGCCGAGCGTTACGCCAAACTGGAGGCGATGCGGCCGGAAGCCTTGGGCGAACATCACTTGTCGGTGGAATCCTGCGACAACCGCGAACAAGACATGCGAGGCTGGCTGCAGACTCGCATCGAAAACGAGACCAAAAAACTCAATTATCTGCGCGACAAAATCATCGACGCGATGCGTGCCTACTGCGCGGCGTTTCCGCTCGACACCCAGGAAACCGACGTCGCCATCGCCGCCGCCGGCGAATACCGGACCATGCTGGAGCAATTGCAGGCCGACGACTTGCCGCGCTTCGAGGCTCGTTTCAAGGAACTGCTCAATGAAAACACCATCCGCGAGGTCGCCAACTTCCAGTCGCAACTGGCCCGCGAGCGCGAGACCATCAAGGAGCGCATCGCGCTGATCAACGAATCCTTGACCCAGATCGACTACAACGCCGGCCGCTACATCGTGCTGGAAGCCCAGCCGGCGCTGGATGCAGACGTGCGGGATTTTCAATCGGAACTGCGCGCCTGCACCGAGGGCGCGTTGACGGGTTCCGACGACGAGCAATATTCGGAAAACAAATTCCTCGAGGTCAAGAAAATCATCGAACGCTTCCGAGGCCGCGAAGGCCAGGCCGAGCAAGACCGACGTTGGACGGCCAAGGTCAGCGACGTGCGCAACTGGTTCAGCTTCGGCGCCAGCGAACGTTGGCGGGAAGACGACAGCGAACACGAGCATTATTCCGACTCCGGCGGCAAATCGGGCGGCCAAAAGGAAAAACTGGCCTACACGATCCTGGCGGCCAGCTTGGCTTACCAGTTTGGCTTACCAGTTTGGTTTGGAATGGGGCGCGGTGCGCTCGCGCTCGTTTCGCTTCGTGGTCATCGACGAAGCATTCGGCCGCGGCTCGGACGAATCGGCGCAATACGGTTTGCGCTTGTTCGAAAAACTCAACCTGCAATTGTTGATCGTCACGCCCTTGCAGAAGATACACATCATCGAGCCCTACGTTGCGGCGGTCGGCTTCGTGCATAACGAGGAGGGCCGGGATTCGAAATTGCGCAATCTGAGCATAGAACAATACCGCGCCGAACGCGCAGCCCGCGGCGGATGAACTGGACTAAACCGGCCGACATGCGCGCCGAGCTGGAAAAACGCTGGCAGCGTGGACAGATATTGGCGGAAACGCTGGCCGATAGCGGTTTGTTTCCGCTCAGGCTGAGTTTGAAGGCGCCGACTAGCGCCCAGCTCGGCACCGACTTCGCCGCCGCTCGCGCCTGGGTGGAAAGCTGGCAAAACGCCGACGACCGCTATTTCCGGCTCGAATGGCGCGACATCCAGCACAAGCAATTGGGCCGCAACCGTTTGCCGGCGGCGGTCATGTTCGAGACGCCGGGCGATGCGGCGGCCTTGCTGAAAAAAGCTAAGGAAATGGCGCGCTTTGCCGAATTGGCGCAAGGCTTGCCGGACGCGTTAACCCCTTTGAACGGCTGGCTGCTCAAACATCCTTTACGAGCGCTGGAGGATGCCGAACCATGGCCAAAGCTGCTGGCGGTAGCCGACTGGATCATGGCAAATCCCCGTCCCGGCATTTATCTGCGCCAAATCAGCCTGCCGGCCATAGACAGCAAGTTCATCGAGAAACATAAGAAGTTGCTGGGCGAATGGCTGGATTTGTTATTGCCGGAAGCGGCGATAGATTTTACCCACGGCGGTGTTTCAGGCTTCGAGGCCCGCTATGGTTTTTTGTTCAAGCCGGCCTTGATCCGCTTCAGGATACTGGACAACTGTTTCAATATCGCCGGCCTGAGCGATCTTACGGTCACCGCCGAGGAATTCGCGACGCTGAATTTGCCGGTCCAACGAGTCTTCGTAACCGAAAACGACATCAACGGCCTGGCGTTTCCGCCGGTCGAAAGCGGCATCGTAATCTTCGGCCGCGGTTACGGCTTCGAGGCTTTGGCGAAAGCCGAATGGTTGAAGAATAAGGAAATTCATTATTGGGGCGACATCGACACCCACGGCTTTGCGATCCTCAGTCAATTCCGCCAACAATTCCCGCGAGCTCATTCGCTGTTGATGGACGAGGAAACCCTGCTCCTTCACCGCGCGCATTGGGTTGAGGAGTCCAAGCCTGGTAAGGCAAATTTGACCGGCCTGACCGAAACAGAAAACATCCTGTACGACGCCCTGCGTGACAACCGTTTCGGTAATGGGGTCAGGCTGGAACAAGAATATGTCGATTTTGCACGCCTCTGTGGATGCCTGGCGACTATCCAAACGAAAAGCCGTTGAACTAGGACAATACGCCGCGCTGGTCGCTGTAGGTCGGTTTCGCGCCGAATATCTTTAATGGGGGTCTATCCTTTTGATCCTCGCAATACCTCCTCTGGCATCTGGATACGCCATTCGATCAATTTCATGGAGGGAAACTACGGCGCCCTTACGCCGGAACAAATCCACGGCATGCAGGTATTCAATGGCCCTGGTAGGGTAGAAGGCTTCAATACCACAGAAATCTTGCCCGGCCACGGCCTGTGCGCGGCTTGCCATAATCCGCCGGAGTTTACCTGTGCCGCCAACCGGCCGGCGGTGGATTCTTGCGATCATGCCGATTTCAATGGCGATAAGCCTACGGCGCCCCTCCTCCCTTACGCACCATCATGCCCTTGGAGGGGTTATAGCCGAAGATCGCCGCGCTCATGAACACGAAAAAAGATAGGGCGGTAAAAATCAGTGCATCCAGATTGAATTGCTCATACAGCGCAAAACGGATTAACTCGACCGCCTGCGAAAACGGATTGTAGTGCGCCAGGGTGTGCAAGATTTCGCTGGATTCCTTGATTTTCCACAAGGGATACAAGGCAGTCGACATGAAGAACAGCGGGAAGATGACGAAATTCATCACGCCGGCGAAATTTTCCAATTGCCGAATCAACGAAGACAACAGTAAACCCAAGGCCCCGAGCATCATGCCGACCAACACCAAGGCCGGTAGTATCCAGACATAACCCATCAACGGGGCCTGTATGTCGTAAGCCCACGCGATACCCAGGAAGGCGTAGGATTGCAATACGCCGACCGCGGTACCGGCGATCAATTTGCTGCCGAGCAGAAACCAGCGCGGCAACGGGCACACCATCAACATGCGCATACTGCCCATTTCCCGGTCGTAAACCATGGACAAGGAGCTTTGCATGCCGTTGAACAGCAGTATCATGCCGATCAAACCGGGGGTAATGTAGACCTCGTACAGAATATAGGTTTCGTAAGGCGGGCTGATCGCGACGCCCAGCGCGGCGCGAAAACCCGCCGCGAATACGAACAGCCAGACCAGGGGCCGAACCAGAGCCGAGATGAAACGTTCGCGCTGATGTAGAAAACGCAGCAATTCGCGGCCGACGATGCCCATCATCGCCCGCCAGTAATGTAACAATCTCATGAGTTCTATCCTTTGTGCCCTTCGGTGAGTTTGTTAAAGACTTCTCCGGCATCGTTGGCGCCGGTCGTTTGCAACACATAATCCAGCTTGCCTTTGGCCTTGATCTGGCCTCGATGCAGGACCACCAGACTGTCGTCGGCGGCGATTTCGTCTATCAAATGCGTAGCCCACAGTACCGCAAGGTTTTGTTCCTTGACCAAGGCATGCACGTGTTCGACGATGGCTTGGCGACTTGGCACGTCCAAACCAACGGTTGGTTCGTCCAACAACAACAGGCTGGGTCTATGCAACAAGGCCCGGGCAATCTCGACCCTACGCCTGTGGCCGCCGTTGAGCTGACGAACTTTCTCGCCGCGGCGCTCGAACATGTTCAAGCGCTCCAACTCCTCCTGTATCCTGTTGTCGGCGGCCTTGCGGCCTATGCCGTGCAACGCGGCATGGTAACGCAGATTCTGCGTGACCGACAAATCAGGATCCAGCGTGGTCTGCTGAAATACCACACCAAGCCGCGCCAAGGCTTTCAGGCTTTGTTTCTTGATGTCGAAACCACACAACGCGATACGCCCTTGTCTGCTGTCGTATAAATGGGTGATCAACGAAAACAAGGTACTCTTGCCGGCACCATTCGGTCCCAACAATATCGTGCATTCGCCGGGCCGAACGTCGAAACTGACGTCATCCAGCGCCTTTTTGGCGCCGTAGGCGAAACTCAGGTTTTCTATCGCCAATGCGAGCTCCGTCATGGTTTGACCGCCACTCCCCAGGGATAACGCCCGACCGCAATCGACTTGGTGACTTTATGTTCGTCCAGATCGATGATGGATATGTCGTTGCTGACGCCGTTGGTCGTGTACAGGCGTTTTTGATCCGGCGAGAAGGCCAGATTCCAGACCCTTTGGCCGACCAGCAGATATTTCTCTACACTGTAGTCTCGAGCGTTGATCACCGCCACCCGGTTGGCAGGTCCCATCGCGACATAGGCATAACGCCTGTCCTTGTCTATCACGACGCCGACCGGTTGAATCAGTTCGTCGTTGACGCCCTGCACTTGCAATTTGATGGTCTGTACGATTTGTTTGCTGGCGGCATCCAACACCATCACGGTGCCGGCCATTTCGGAAGTCGCCCACAGTTGTTGGCTGTCGGCGGTAAAATTGACCGCGCGCGGGCGCGGGTCTACCAGGGTATTTTCGACGATCTTGCCGCTCTTGACGTCTATCCAGTGCAGCATGTTGGTGGTTTCCGACGCGCTGATCGCCCATTGATTGTCCGGGCTCACCGCTATGCCTTCGGGCTCTACCCCGACTTTGATTTTATTGATGGCCTTTTTGGCGGCGATGTCTATCACGGTCACTTCGTTGTCGTCCTCGTTGGACACATACATCTTGCCGTCGGGGCTCAGCGCAAAGGTTTCCGGATCTTCGCCCGACGGCAGTTTGCCCGTCTCTGTTAACGATTCGCTGTCGACCATTTTGATCGTATCGTCGTCGCTGGTGGCGATATAAAGCTGCTTGCCGTCGTTGCCGAGCGCGATACCGCGCGGCCTTTGGCCGACGGGAACCGTTTTGAGCAACTTGCCTTCGATAGGATCGACAACGGCAATGGCGTTGTCTTTTTCCAGTGTGACGAATAGGGTTTCGGCATTCGCCGCCGTGGCCAATAGCGCGGCGATGCAAAAACTGCCCAGTGTTTTTTGTGGCATGTGGTATTCCTTGTGTTGATGGTCAGTTGTTGTCCGTCTAATCCCGGACGCGCTTGGAATTTCAAGCCGGCAAGTTTAACCCGAAGCACAAAAGGATAAAATCCCAATATCGTCTCGAAGCCCGGATTCACAAACTAAAACGGCGGCTTATTTGCAAGCCGTCTCCGGTTGATCGAAGCCCAAGGTATCCAGTTCGGACTTGGGATGCAAAAAACCCTCTATCGGCGCGACGGCCACTAATGAACGCGGGGCCGCCAGCAAAACCGGCTGGCGCAACTGGCCGTCCCAGGCCCGGAAAGATAAGGGCTTGCCTTTGTAACCCTGTAGCGCGAAAGCGTCCGATAGCATGTAATCCTTGATGGTCTTCACGTCGAAGGACTTGGCTCTGACGCTGGCTTCGCCTATAGCCCGCACGGCCAGATAAGCCGCATAGTCCTCCTCTTCCATCCAGCGTCCGGCCTGTTCCTTGAAACGGTTCTGCAACTGCACGGCGCCCCATTGTTCGTGGGTACGGTGCCAGGCAGTCGCTATCAGGCCTTGCGTGCCTATCACCGGCCGTGGTATCCAGGTACGATAATCCAGATATTCGCCGAACAAACCCTGTTCGTCGGCCACGACCAACACGTCGTAGTCTTCGCCCTGAGTGAATACCGGCACGTCGGACTGGGCGCTGCGGCGGGCGTCGTAGGTGTTGTCCCAGGCTTTTTCCGCCACCAGTTTCATGTTGTAACGTTTGGCGGCGCGCTTGATTGCGTCTGCGTAGAGCTTATCTTCGACGGCGGGGCCGATCACCAGAAACCATTCGCGCCAGCGTTTTTTGAGCATGTATTGGGCCAAGGCATCCGCGCGCATGGCCCGGCTTGGCAAGATATGCAAGACATGATGACGACATTGCGAACCGCGTAGTTCATCGTCGGATGTCGCGGCATCGAACAGCAATTTGTTTCGGGCGGACGGCAGATCGGCCAGTTGCTTGACTTGTTCCGGCTTGACATTCAATACGACCAGTCCGATATCGCCCAATTGATCGAAGGCCTGCACAATATCCCCGCCGATCGGCACCACGATCTTTTTCAATTCGTAATGCTGGCCGGTAAACTGGCCGGTCGTATTGTTATCGCTGATGGCCAATTCCGCGCCGAGCTGCCCCTTGTTTTGAATGAAGGCGTCCAGATTCGATAATGCCGGGGGTGCCTCCCTTTCCTGGAACACATAGGCGATTTTTACCGCCTGCTGCCCAGCGCAAACATCCAGCGCCGAACAAGCGGCCACGACCAGAAAAAGGTATCGAATGCGGTTGATCATTTTCGTCATGCCAAAAATTTGAAAACTGGCAATTTTACCGGATTACTTTGATGGCGGTTTCCCAAATAAACCCCTAGCCGGCTATTGATCTTTATTTGCTATCCATCGATACTAAACCTTCCTTTGATTCGTTTGATCAAGATGACGCATAATAATTCTAATGACGACTTCGACGAATTGGATTTCGCCATAAACCTGAGCGACCTATCGGCCAATAAGCGCATTTCCGTGCGCTACCGCCGTAGCGACCTCAGGGCCGGCATCAAAATCCACGGCCTGTTCGTCTCCACTAAACTTCCGGTCGAATTGATAGACATTAGCAGCAAGGGCGCCGCGATAACATGCGCCAAGAAACTGAGGAAGAAAGCCAAGGTGACCTTGGTCCTGGAATTTCCCGACAAAAACCGCTTCGCCATACCCGCCGTGGTCGTCCACAATTCGACCGCCCCCCGATACGGGCTGAAGTTCGAGCAATATCAAGGCGAACTTGCGGAACATTTATTGGAAACGCAAACAGACCTCGAATTCGGTTAATCCCCTACCGCAACATGCCCTTACTCAGCCAAATTTATATTTACCCCATCAAATCCTTGGCCGGCATCGGCGTAGAGAGTTGGCCCGTCGACGTTAACGGTTTGCGCTACGACAGAAAATGGATGCTGGTCGACGATCAACAACAATTTTTGAGTCAACGCCGCTTACCGAAAATGGCTCTGCTCAAGCCGAGTATTACCGAAGACGGCTTGAGTGTTTCGGCTCCTGGCCAGGACGACTTGAAGCTGCCGTTGCAGTCCACCGACGGCTCCGACATCGAAGTCCGCATCTGGCATGACCTATGTCTGGCCATGACTGTTTCCGATCTGGCCGACGACTGGTTCAGCAGGTTTTTGGGCACTCGATGCCGGCTGGTTTACCACCCGGACAACAGACGACGCCAGATCGACCAGCGTTACGCAAGACCCACGGACCAAACCGCGTTTTCCGACGGCTTTCCGTTCTTGATCGTCTCGGAAAATTCCGTTAACGCCCTGAATGCCGCGCTGACGCAAAAAGTCGGGGTAAACCGCTTTCGCCCCAATCTGGTCGTCTCCGAATGCGAAGCCTATGCCGAAGACGCTTGGCGCCGTATCGGCATTAACGGCATAGAGTTCAGGCTGCCCAAGCCCTGTTCGCGCTGCGCGGTACCCGGCATAGACCCCGAAACAGCACAGAGCGACAAGGAACCTCTGGCCACGCTTAGCCGCTTGCACAACTGGGAAAAACAGGTTTATTTCGGCCAGAACGCCTTACACGATCAAGGCGGCGAGTTGGCCGTCGGCAACCGCGTCGACATCCTCGAAACCGGACCCAGGCAACCACCTATCGATTGAGACAAACGAGTGTCGTAGCGGCTTTACCCTTTCCCCCCACCCCGCCTTCTTTTCGGCAGATTGGGTTCCAAGTCCCAAATAGACCGTATGTCGCGTAAACTATATGACTACCCATTTATGGCCCATTTGGGTCTTTTTAAACCGCAATATCAGGAAGTTCTTATGGCTTCGACCAGCCAAAGTTTATTAGGGATATTGACCGCAACCTTATTGCTGACTGGCGGCTGCGCCATTAAACGGGGCGAGTACAACGTTCCTCTTGCCCCAATGCCTCAGCAATTCAAGAATGAAGCCACTTTCACAGGTCACCAGGATACGGAGACAGCCTCATCCGATGGTTCGACAAACGCCGGATTGCAGCTCGGCACTTTACTGAACGAATGGTGGTATTTCCTGGAGAACGAGGAACTGAACCATTTGATAGACCAAGCGATGGCTAACAACACCGATCTTAGGATCGCCATGCTCCGGATCTCCCAGTCTTATGCGCGTTCCGAGCAAGCTTTCGCCGGCCAATTTCCGGAGCTGTCCGTAGTAGGCCAAGGCCATCACGACTCGCCCTCCAACGGCGTCAACTCGTTTAGCGGATTCGGCAACAAAAAAGACCGGCAATACGCCCAAATCGGCCCGAGGGCAGATTGGCGAGTCGATATCTGGGGCGAACTCAAGTCGCTTTCCGAAGCGGCCGAATTGGAAGCCTGGGGGGCAAGCTATCAACGCGACGACGTTCGCAGGCAATTAATCGCCAATGTCGTGAGCCGCTACATCGAGTATCTTTCGCTCAACGACAGGATCCAAGTGGCCTTCGAGACCAAAACCGCATTGGAAAACTTGTTGAATTCGGTTAACGAACGCTTAAAGCTAGGCGACGCGACCATCATAGAACTGGAGCAGCAGCGCGCAGCGGTGATGGCGGTAGAAGCCACCATACCCAACTTGGAATTACAGCGGGAAATAACCGAAAACGCGTTGACGCAGTTATTGGGCGTCACGCCGGGCAGTTTGACACTATCCGACCAAGGCATAGATGCGTTGAAGCTTCCGGACATTAAACCCATCGCCCCTTCCAATTTATTGTTACGCCGACCCGACGTTCGGGCCGTGGAGGCCCAATTACTGGCCGCGGACGCCGACATAGACGTGGCGCGCGCCAGAGTGCTGCCGCCGCTGGATATCACGGCTCAGGCCGGCTGGGGCATTTTGGCCTTGGGCGGCCTCACCACGCCTTACGGACCTTTATTCAATTTGGCGGGCAATCTATCGGCTACCATTTTCGATTACGGAAAACGCCTGGAGGAAGTGGCTTATTCGCGCGCCCGGCACGAAGAATTGGTGGAAAACTATATCCGCGTGATTTATCAGGCGGTGCGCGAAACCGAGGATGCCTTGGCCAACATTCATTTGACGGGCAAACAGCTTGACGCGCAGCAAATCGCCACGGAAGCCGCGCTAAAAGCCTGGGAGTCCAGTCAGATATCTTACGAATTCGGCGACCTCGATTTTTTGACCTTGTTGGATACCGAGCGCACTTACCATCGCAATCTCGACGAATACCACAGAGTACGCAATGAACGCTACCAGGGATTGGTCGCTGTGTTTTCCGCGTTGGGAGGCGGCGTTCCTCCCGGCGATAGTCTGCCGGGAGAAGGACAGCGACCGCCCGAAGAATCGGGCCATGTTACTGCGGCATTCGCCGCCCCCGCGTCCGGCATATTGTGGGAGGAAGCCGAAGAGAGCGAAGAATTTTGGCTGGTGCAATTGGCAGGCCTGCAAGACCCTGCCGGCGTCGTGCATGTTTGGCGGGATTTGCAACAACGTTTTCCGGAATTGATGAAGGACCGCTCGTTGATGCCGCGCGAAGAAGGCAGAATCGAAAACGACGAACAAGAGCGCATCCGCTGGTATCGGGTATTCGTGGCCCGGTTTCAAGATCAGCCCAGCGCAGAGGACTTTTGCCGCAATTTAGAAGCCCAACTGC
>JAQTYP010000536.1 GCA_028688235.1 Methylomonas sp. | reverse complement strand
AATCAAATGATCGATGGTAGTGACCAGTATCGGAACCAACAGCATTTTTTCTACTTTTTCGTTATGCTGGGTCCACGGGCTCAAACTATGTTCTTGCAAGTCACCTCGATAATCGACGAATAATTCGGGGTCTAGCAATTCACCTTGCGATTCAATCCCGTTAGCATCGAATGGGTCTAACTCAGTGGTTGGTGTGTCTTTTGGCGGGTTGTTTTTATTCTGTTCGTTTTTGAATAGCTGTGTGACAGCAATACCGCCAACCATAATGGCTAACTGTTCGTCAGACAGCTCCAGCTTTTCTCTAAATTCTCTGCCGGTTTGTAGTGTTAGCGTTCGCAGGCCCAAGGCGACGCTAAATCTTGCACGGCCACATTCTTGTCCGATGGCATACATTATTTTTGCATTAGCCAGCGTTTTTCCCTTGCCGGTCGAGGCCATGTTGATGCCAAAGAAACCCTGGGTTAAACAGTCTTTGCCTATAGCTTGAGCCAGCTTTTTGGCTTCGTCCTGCCAGCCGAATTTTTCTTTGTCTTTATTGCTAACATTTCCTGTCAGAAAGGCGTTGGGTTCCAATGGCGGAAGATCGTTATTTAAACGGGGCAATGCTTTAGCAATTTGTTGAGCATGTTCGGCAACGCCGATTAAATGTTCGTCGAGTTTCTGTTTGAGCTGTTTGGTATTCCGGTCGGTATTAGCGAACACACCATAACGAGGACTTTGCCATTCCGGGGTAGCTTTTTGAGCTGAGTAATGATGGTCTGCCAGCATCAAACATAAGCGCGAAAGGTGTGTTGCGAACAACTGATGGTCTAGCCAGTTGGAAATCTCCGGCAACTGTGCGGCTATTTTTGCTTTAGCTTCTGAAGCAATTAAACAGGCTTTTGAGCTCCATTGGTTGCTAGCGAAAGGCAAGCCATTATCAAATTGCCAATTTGTATCTAGTCGTTCAATTTGATCGGCATCTTTGCAGTTATGAGAATTCCAAATGGCTTCAAAATTACCTGGATTTACTGAATTACCTGCAAACCACTCATCAATATATTTAAATTCTGGCGAAGAAACTCCTTTCCATGAGGGGCAGATTGGCAATTTATGATGTGTAAGAATTAACCAAGCAACCAATTGGGCAAATGGCGGCAATTTGTTAAGCGGATGATTGTCAGAAACGCTGCCATCTATCCCATCTCGGAAACAGCTTAATGGATGGTCTTTTTCGACCTGACTAAGCGCATCCAGCCATTGACTGTCATTCATTTCGCCGACAAACGCTTGAAACAACCTGAGCGAAACCCATTCGTGGCGATAAGGTTCAAACTTTTCCGTTTTGACTTTCGGGTTTATTTTGTCTTGAAATAGTTGATTGGCTTTTCCAAAATCGTGAAATAAGCCGGCAATCGAAGCGGCGTAGCGGATGATGCGCGCCCATTTCCATTCGTGGTTATCTCGATATTGGGCTATTTCGGTTTCCGTAACATTTACAGGCACGATGCCTTCCGAGTTAAAACACCGCCGATTCCCCACAATCCAAACCAACTCGCTCCGGCTCCTGGACCTGATCCAATGACAAGCCACCGCCGTATTTTTGGTGGCGGTCTTGCGCAGCAGGGTTTTGACGGCGATCAGGCCTTCTTCGGTAATCACGGTTTGCCAGGTGTTGTCGCCGATGCGGTTGGCGAAAGCGTCGAGGACGCGGCGGGTGCGGGCCAAGGCCTTTTTTTGGCATTGGCTGACGAAGGTGACCATCATGGGCGGTCGTCCAGTTGATGCGTTCGTGGTTCGACTGGCTCACCACGAACGGTGTTTTTATTTTCAGCCATGGCGATTATTCGCTTTCTCTCAGTGCCTGCTGTTTAACCTGCTCGAACATGAAATCCAAGGCTTTGTGGTCGGTAAATTTTTGCAGGATTTGCTGGCGGAACTCCTGTTCGCTCATCTTTTCCTTGGCGCAGACGAAGGCCCAGGGCAGGACGATGGCGTCCTTGACCAAGTCGGCAACGTCGAATACCAGCGCGCCGCGCCGGGTTTTGCCGTGCATCACCGCGAAGCCGTGCGGGATACCCAGTACCCACAATGTCGTGGCCGCCAGGCCGTAAGCCAGGTAGTTGCCGTGGTTCAAGAAACCGTTGGCGAGGTCGGTGGCGTCGTGGTCGCGGCTGAAGTCGGCGTGTTGGGTGGCCTTGGCGGCGTAGCGGTAGAGTTGTTTGGTCAACAGTGCTTCGCGTTGCAGCAGGTCGCCGGTTTTTTCGGCGCTGTCGAGGTTGCCGGCGTAATTGTCCAGCGCGGCGGCGATGGCGCTGTCGTCGGCGAAAATGCCTTCGGCTTGTAGCTCGCGGTCTTTGCTCCAAACCTTGCGGATATAGTCGACGCGGGCTTTTTGAAAGGCTTTGGCGACATTCAGCCGTTGGCCGTCGTCGAACCAGAATTTCAGCCAACCTTGGATGTATTCGGTGGGGCGGTATTCGCTTTGCGGCGTCAGCCATTCGATTTCGCAGCCACTAAACAAGGGCGTACCTCCGCCGCCACAAAAACCCACCAGCACCCCGGCGCTGGCCAGCATCCGCATCGCGGCTTGAGTAATAGAGGTGCCAGTGCCCTACAGGATCACCGTGGTATTGGCGATGGGGATGTTCCAATACAGGTTTTCGTCCTTGGCTTCGGTCAAGTACAACACGCGGCCGTCTTTTTGCATCACCCGGCA
>JAQTYP010000535.1 GCA_028688235.1 Methylomonas sp. | reverse complement strand
TTTGCTGCTGGAAATTAGTGTAGGCATCGGGCGTAAGCGGTGCGAACAACTGCACCGGTTCGGTCTGAATCTCGCCGGTTTCCTGATCGATTTGGGTGCTTCCCGGAAAACAGTTTAGTTCTCCGTTCCAATCACCGAGGCGTTTTGCCTCCACCCAGGATTCGGCGCGTCCGACATAGCCGATACAGTTTAAAAGCTCGTCCAATAATGCGGTTTGTGCCTCGTCCAGTTGGCATTCGGGCCAATGCACGATCAGCGCTTCAGTTGGATCGACGCGGGCAAAGGCGTCGAAAATCAACGTGGATTTTTGCCGATTGGGCATGTAGTGCCGGGTATGGCTGTGTACCGCCGTCGGCAGCCGGTAATGCGGCGGTTGGTCCGCCAACAATCCGAGGAAACTTGTCAGCAAGCTCTCAGGGTAAAGCTGATGATTCAGTTTGCGATACCAGGTGGCAATCAAGGCGCGGGTCAAGCGCCATGGGTCGGGCGGCCAAGCCACATCCGCTTCGTTGACGTGCCGGCCCCACGGCGTGGCGTGGTAACGCCCGCCGGGAAAGCTGAGCGATAGCGTAAGCATGGCTTATTCCTCGCTTTCCGTTTCAGCCTTGGCTTTTTTGGCTTTGCCTTTTTCCCAGGTGACCGTGGTAACGCGCGGCTCGGCAAAGCGGTTTTCGGCGGCAACGGCGGCAATCAAACCCGGTAACGCGGCTTCCAGGGAGTTACGTTCGGGTAGTTCCCAGCCGGTCGGACGGGTAACGGTCAGTTTTTTGACATCCAAATCGCAGGCGGTGCGCAAGCGCAAACCGAACTCCAGAACCGCGCGGATTTTGTAGAGCGCCAACGCAATCAGCAATTGCTCGACCGAATTGCCCAAGCCAAAACCGCGTATTTGGGCGAGGTCGATGTTGAAGTAAGCCGTGATTTTGGGTGCGGTGTAGTCGCTGCGCGAATAAGGAACGTTGCCGAAACCTTTCGCGGTATCGCCGGATGGGTTTACGTGGTCGTTTTTGACGCCGCCGCTTTGCGCCAAATTGACGTCTTCCGCTTCGATGAACGAAGACACGACGCGCGGCAAGCGTAAGCGGCCGCCGGCCAATTCTTTTTTCGCAAGAAACAAGCCGTGGAGTAAAGCGTTTGAGTCGTATCTCAGAACGACCGCGGCAAGTTTTTTGAGATCTACTGCTCCCTCGTCCATATCCGCCAATTCGGCTTTCAATTGATCGAAAACTGTTTGGTCTTTACCCTCAAGGACGTATGCCGAGTTAAGGCGGTGAGCTTCCTGTACTGTGTTGGTTAAAGGCTTCCCTTGATTATCGATCACCTTAATCAAAGGTAAGCCTTTTAGCGCGGCTACCCAATCGTCGTTCGGCGCATCCCAGCAAACGGTTTCCATTCGGTTAGCCATACTCTGCGCCGATTCCACCAGCAGCAGTCGATTACCGTTGGGGCCATCGTAAACGGCGGCGCCCAAATCCGGGAAACCGGTAGGCTGAAAACGCGCGCCTTGCAGCGGTTGCAATTCGGCCTCGATCAACAGTCTCGGGGTGGTTTGTAGAGCGGAAAAGTCGATACTCATGGTTTGTCTCCTGGTAACAAAATTAAAATATGCAATTCCCTGGTTACCATGCGCTGCGTGGTAACCCGAATGCACCGCGCTGCGGTGCGTAGATTGACCGCAGCGCGGTCAAGCCCGGTATTCCTACGCGGCGCGCTGGAACAAGGAATATCTGAGGTCAATGTCATGGGGCCGATTCGTCTTGCTGTTCTGTCGCTTTTTCGCTGGCGCCCAGCGTCAGCAACAGACTTTTCAGTTGCCCGGATGCGAGCGGAAAAGCCAATGCAGCCAACAAACGCGGCCCATCGATTCCAACTGCTCTCGGCGCTTGCTGCGGGAAATGCGGCAAACCGACGCCGACCTGGCGCAACTTGGCCCAAGCCCAATCGACGGCCTTTTGCGTTTGATTGGCGGCCAGCCAGGACAGCAATTCGCCGCGTAGCTGTAAGTGGACGTCTTCCGCCAAGAAACCGATTTTGACCAGTACGCGATCCGGCACGAAAAACGGCTTTAGCACGCCATAGGCGGCGGGCAATGCGGCATGCCGAGTTGTCGGCGTTTGAAGTTCGCTTGAGTTGAATTCCTTGAGCAATGCCAAGCCTTGCGCCAAATCGCTGATTCGCCGATCATCCACTGAGCCAGCCAAAAATGCGGCTATATCGGCTTGATTGGCACCGACACCATAGGCAAAAGGTTTGTCGGTATGCGAGAACCTCTGCGCCGCCAGCCAGCGGCAACGCAGGATTTCGTTAAGATTTTGCGTGAGAGACCCTTCGCCCCAAACGGCCAGCCGCGATTCCTTGTCCCAGACATAGCCTTTCTTGTCGAGTTTGATGCCGGCAAAATGTAAGCGCATAGGCAAACCGGCAGATGTCTCGAAAACCGATTCGGTAGGGCTTTCCTGCAATGCGGATTTTGTTGATCCGCCGCCAACGGCTTTTAAGCCGGCCAAAGCGCAGGCTAATCGAAACTCCGGGCTGGCATCGTCGCTGGCGACTAGCCATTGCGTGCTTAGTAAAGGTATCGGTTGGTGAATGTCTTCTTTCGCTTTCGGGCTGATACTAACCGCGCGTTGAATTTTGCCGAGTAACATCAAAATGTCTTGGCAAGCCCGCCGATCTGCGCCGCGCGGGAGGTCGAACA
>JAQTYP010000077.1 GCA_028688235.1 Methylomonas sp. | reverse complement strand
TTTGACCGAATCGGGTCTGTCCGAAGGATTTTCGATTCCGAAGGGTACTTCGTTACGCAGCCAGATAGGCAAGGGCGAGCAGACGGCTTGCGAATATCAAACGGCTCACCCGTTAAAACTCTTTCCATTGGAGATTAGTAAGGCCGAGTATTTGCCTACATTGGCAGCGGTTTCCGCTTGCGGCCTGTCTTCGGCCAAACATTTGGCCAATGTCAAAGCCGCGATTCGTATCGTGCTGCGCAGTACAGCAGACGTCCCGTTCAACAAGATGGCGTTGGACAGCCTGTCGCTGTTTCTACGCGGTACGGGCGGCATTCCTTACCGTCTTTACGAGCAATTGTTGGCGAATAGTAAAGGAATGGCTTGCAAGTATTCCAGGAACGGAACGGCGCACGTCGAGTATTCCGGCGAAAAAGGCCGCGTGCGCGGCATGGGTTTCGAACAGGACGAAGCGATGTTGCGCAATACGCCGCGCTCGTTCGACGGTTATCGCATGTTGCAGGAATATTTTGCCTTTCCCGAACGTTATTTATTCGCCGAATTATCGGGGCTCGATACCCTGGTAAATGCCTGCGACGGCAATGAGCTGGAATTGTTCGTTTTACTCGAGCGCAGTGACGCCAATCTGATACATGCATTAGACAAATCGAATTTCGCCTTGTTTTGCGTGCCGGCAATCAATCTGTTTGTCAAGCGCACGGACCGCGTCCATGTCGATCCCAGCCAGTCCGAATTTCATATCGTCGTGGACCGCACGCGGCCTATGGATTACGAGATTTACAGCGTCGAACAGGTTACGGGATACGGAAACGAAAAACTGACGGAACAGAGTTTTTTGCCGTTCTACGGCTCGCGTAGCGCTTATCAAGGCCAGGCAGAAACGGCTTTTTACACGCTGAATCGGCGTAAGCGCCTATTGTCTTCGAAGCAACGCCGGGAGGGCATTCGTTCCAGCTATATCGGCAGCGAGTTGTTCGTTTCCCTGGTCGATGGCGCATTGGTGCCGTTTTCGCCCGAGATTACGATGCTAGGCTTGGAAACGCTGTGCACGAACCGCGATTTGCCGTTGATTATGCCGGTCGGCATCGGTGACACCGATTTCACCTTGCAGATCAATGCGCCGGTCAAAGCCATCCATTGTATCGTGGGACCGACCCGGCCGTTGTCGGCCGCTTACGAAGGGGATACTGTCTGGCGCTTGATCAGCCATCTGTCGCTGAATTATCTGTCGCTGATAGATACCGATGCCAAGCAGGGGGCCGTTGCCCTGCGCGAATTATTGAGCCTTTATGCCGACCAGCGTGATTCGGCGAAAAGAAAACAGATAGAAGGGGTGGTATCGGTCAATGCCAAAAATGTAGTCAGACGCATAGACACCAAAGGGCCTATCGTTTTTGGGCGGGGGCTGGAAGTGTCTGTGTTGATCGATGAATCGGCATTCGAAGGGGGCGGTTTTTTCCTGATGGGCAAGGTGTTGGAACAATTATTCGCGAACTATGTTTCGATCAATTCGTTTGTCGAAACCGTCGTTCGTTCCACCGATCGTGGCGAGGTGGCCAGATGGCCGGCGAGAATCGGGCGTCGTCACATATTTTAAGCGCCGAGCTGGAACGAGCGGCCTATCGTTTCGATTTCTTCGACACCTTGCGCTTGATCGAAACGCTGCATCCCGAAAAACCCAAGCTCGGCAGCAGTTTGAAGGCCAAGGACGATCCTGTTCGCCTAGGCCAAGTGCCCGAACTTCGATTTCCTCCCGCCGCGATATCTTCCTATACGTCCGATAGTAGCTCTGCCCCTCGGCTGGAAGTCAATTTTTTCGGTTTATTCGGCCCGCAAGGCGCCTTGCCTCTGCATTTGACCGAATATGCGCGTGATAGGCTCAGGAATCATCATGATTCCACTTTCGCCGCATTTGCGGATATTTTTCATCACCGCATGCTGTGCTTGTTTTATAGGGCCTGGGCCGACTCCCGGCCGGAAGTCGCCTACGACAGGCCGGATTCCGATCGTTTTCCGTTTTATGTCGATGCTCTGATGGGACTTGCAGGTAAGGCGTTCGACCAACGTGATGACTTGTCTGACCGCGCCAAGCGCTTTTATGCCGGACGTTTGTCGCAACACGCAAAAAATCCCGACGGTTTGCAAGCAATCATTGCGGACATTTTGCGACTGAATGTCAGGATAGAGGAGTTCGTCGGCGAATGGATGGAAATTCAACAGGAAGAACATAGCTTGCTGGGGACGTCGCCGAAAGTGGCTAGCCTTGGTCAATCGGCCGTGTTGGGTGCCTATGTTTGGGGTTGTCAGCATAAATTCAGATTGATACTGGGTCCGTTATCGCTCCAACAATATCTGTCACTGTTGCCGGGCGCCGCCGCGCTGGCGCAATTGACGGCCATCGTGCGTAATTATGTCGGCGACGAGTTTGTGTGGGATATGAATTTGATCTTGCGGCATGACCAAGTACCTGAAGAAATGTCGCTGGGACGACCTCGTTCTGAACATGGCTCCTGTATGAATGGGGTGGCTCAACTGGGATGGAGCATGTGGCTCGGGCCTAGGCCGGTGCAGAGCGATGCCGGCGATTTGACGCTCAATCCCTACGTTCAACTAAGTGCGGTTTGATAAACAATCCATAAAAATCAATAATTAACGGGAATGAATCATGGCAGAAATTAGCCGAGTTAAGCTGTTTGGAAAATTAAACCGAGTTTGCTACAAGTCCGTCGAAGGTGCGACGGTGTTTTGCAAGCTCAGAGGCAATCCCTACGTCGAACTGGTGCATTGGCTTAGTCAATTGTTGCAACTGCCCGATTCCGACCTGCAAAGGATAGCCAAACATTATCGACTCGATGTATCGGTGCTGGCCAAGGACGTCACTCAGGCATTGGACCGATTGCCGCGCGGTTCGACTTCGATATCCGATTTTTCGCCCCACATCGAGGAAGCGGTCGAGCGCGGCTGGGTGTACGGTACGCTGATGTTCGGCGAAGGTCAGGTGCGTAGCGGCCATTTGGTCGTCGGTATGCTCAAAACCAAAGGTTTACGCAATGAGTTGCTCGGCATCTCGCGCGAATTCGAAAAAATAAAACCCGACGAGTTGAGCGACGAATTCGACAAGATAGTCGGCGGCTCGCCCGAAGACGGATTGGCCGCGACCGACGGTTTCCAATCAGGTGCAGCACCGGGAGAAGCCAGCGGCGCGATGGCGCCAGCCCAGATGGGCAAGCAAGAAGCCCTCAAACAATTTACCGTGGATCTGACCGAGATGGCTCGCCAGGGCAAGATGGACCCTATCGTCGGCCGCGACGAAGAAATTCGGCAAGTGATCGATATATTGATGCGTCGCCGCCAGAACAATCCTATCTTGACCGGTGAGGCCGGCGTCGGCAAGACCGCCGTCGTGGAAGGCTTTGCGCAAAAAATCGTTGCCGGCGACGTCCCGCCTTCCTTGCGTGACGTTAGTTTGCGTACCCTGGACGTCGGCTTGTTGCAAGCCGGTGCCAGCATGAAGGGCGAATTCGAAAACCGTTTACGTCAGGTCATAGAGGAAGTGCAATCTTCGCCCAAGCCTATCATCCTGTTCATAGACGAAGCCCATACGCTGGTCGGCGCCGGCGGTGCCGCGGGTACCGGCGACGCCGCCAATTTGCTCAAACCGGCCTTGGCGCGCGGCAAGCTTAGAACCGTTGCCGCGACCACCTGGGCGGAATACAAAAAGCACATCGAGAAAGATCCGGCGTTGACCCGCCGCTTCCAGGTCGTGCAGGTACTGGAACCCAGCGAGGAAAAAGCCATCCGCATGATGCGCGGCGTGGTTTCCGTGCAGGAAAAACACCATAAGGTGCAGGTGCTGGACGAGGCTTTGGAAGCCGCCGTCAAGTTGTCGCATCGCTACATTCCGGCACGGCAATTGCCGGACAAGGCGGTCAGTCTGCTGGATACCGCTTGCGCGCGAGTCGCGATTAGCCAGCACGCGGTGCCTGCCGAGGTAGACGACTGCCGTAAACGTATAGACGCCTTGAATACCGAGCTGGAAATCATAGGCCGGGAAAAGGCGGTCGGCATCGAGGTTGCGGAACGGGAGCGCTTGGCGAGCGAAAAACTGGCGGACGAGACCGCCAGACTCGCTGTATTGGAAGAGCGCTGGAACGCCGAAAAGGAATTGGTCGCCAAGATTCTGGATTTGCGCGCAAAATTGCGTTCCGCGGGCCATGCGGTCGATGCCGCTGCGCCGGCGGGGGAAGGGCAAGCAGCGGAAGCCGATACGGCAGACCGCGATGCGCTGTTGGCCGAGCTGAAAACCCTGCAAAACGAATTGCACGAACGCCAAGGCGATACGCCGCTGATACTGCCGACTGTGGACCAACAAGCCGTCGGCGCCGTCGTGCAGGACTGGACAGGCATCCCGGTCGGCCGCATGGTCAAGAACGAGATAGAAACGGTGCTGAAGCTGCCGGATTTGCTGGAACAGCGCATCATCGGTCAGCGCCATGCGCTGGAAATGATCGCCAAGCGCATTCAAACCTCGCGCGCCGGCCTGGATAATCCGAATAAGCCGATAGGCGTCTTCATGCTGGCCGGCACCTCCGGCGTCGGCAAGACCGAAACCGCGCTGGCTTTGGCCGAAACGCTCTACGGCGGCGAACAAAACGTCATCACGATCAATATGAGCGAATACCAGGAAGCCCATACCGTATCGACCTTGAAAGGCGCGCCTCCGGGCTACGTCGGTTACGGCGAGGGCGGGGTTTTGACCGAGGCGGTTCGCCGCAGGCCCTATAGCGTGGTGTTGCTGGACGAAGTCGAAAAAGCTCATCCCGACGTGCACGAGATATTCTTCCAGGTGTTCGATAAGGGCTGGATGGAAGACGGCGAGGGAAGGGTGATCGATTTCAAGAACACCTTGATTCTGTTGACCACTAATGCCGGCACCGATTTGATCGCCGGCCTTTGCAGCGATCCCGAACTGATGCCGGATCCGGAAGGCATATCCAAAGCCTTGCGCGAACCCTTGTTGAAAGTTTTCCCGCCAGCATTATTGGGCCGCCTGGTCGTGATTCCTTACTATCCTCTGAGCGACGAAATGATAGGCGCCATCGCCCGCCTACAGCTTGGCCGGATCAAAAAACGCATCGCCGAAAGCCACAAAGTGCCGTTCAGCTACGACGACGAGGTCATCAAACTGATAGCCAGCCGTTGCACCGAGCTGGAAAGCGGCGGCCGCATGATAGACGCGATCTTGACCAACACCGTATTGCCCAGGATCAGCGAGGAGTTCTTGACTAGGATGATGGAAGGCAAAGCTATCGATAGGGTGCATGTCAGCGTGCAGGATGGGGATTTTAGTTACAGCTTCGAGTAATTCTGGGGAATGCGCCGGCCGTTTATCGGCCGGTTGCCGCATCGGGGTCCTTTACGCGATAGAGCCCTAAGGACTAATAGCTAATAGCAGATCAATCAGTGGAATAACGACATGCCAGACAGAGTTAAAAAATTATGGACGAAAGTCACCGGCCCTAGCGCCGGCTTGGTTCAACAGCATTACGTTAAGGCCAGACAGGCGGAATTGTCCCGTCGCGATAGGGGATTGGAAGAAAAGCTTGCCCAATTTTTTAGGGAGCATCCGACTTTTGCCCATCTCGATTTAAGCGGCGATAAATGGTTGGAGGTTTATTACAAGATCAATAAAGGCTTGCAAAACTCGGAATTGACGATCAATTTTAAGGCGGAAAATTGGTTCAGCACGGAGAACACCTACGACTCCTATACTCAGATGTACGAGCGCGCCAAAACGGACGATTTCGGTAGGGTGATGTTGCCAAACGACCTTATGAATCAACCTCATCAACGTACTCAGGTCGACGACAAGGTGACGTTTCCCAAGGCCTGGGATTATGCGCCCGAAAGCCATGCCAAAAGAGGTTTGAGTCCTGGGATACGCACCGGGGCGATTAAGAAGCACATGGCGTTTGGCAAGGGGGAATATGTGACCGGAGCCGACGGCCAACTGGGATATATTTCCATGAATCCGCATTTCAATTCCAAAACCAAGCAGATTTTCGCGGGTTTGAATTATAGGCGCCAGCCTCACGGCGCCGCTATCGATTACGGGACCAGCCATTTGGTATTGCACCCGCGTTTCAAGGTCAACGCCTTATATTTTCCGGGCGATACTTTCTATGGTGAAACTTCCAATGCGGGGGTAAAGAAGCAAGTCCCTTATCCGGCTTTGGGCTCGCTTTTAGCCTACGCTCCGAATATGATGATGCAGAATGCCATCATCGCTAGCTGTTACCTAAATCAAATTCTCCCGGACGCTGATGTTATTCTGTATTTAATCGAGGCACACATATTCAGCGATTTACCTTTCGCCAACAACATCGTCTCGGTCCGGCTGGACGCGAAACACGTGGGTACCGACATAGCCGTCAATGCCCGGAAGTTTGCCGCCAAACATGGCGCTAAGTTGGAATATGTGGGTAAGTGAGGGGGATGGTTAAATGCTCACATGAATATAGGTGTGGGAAATTGATTAAGATGATGCCTTAATGCAATCGCAAATAACCCTATAAATCAAAAAGTAAAACGTTTTTTGTTAATAATTTAACTTGGCCGTTTTATTCTTGGACAGGCTTCTGGCTAAAGAATCGTATTTGTGTGGTGGTAAAGCAAACTTAAGCTATCCTTGTCTTGTTCCAAAAGAAATTGAAGTTTCAAGATAGGCCCGATACCGATGGCTATTTTTAGTGCAATCGGTAGTCGAGAGTATAGGTTTTAATCAATGCCCTATTAGCGATTCTCTTCGTTATTGGCGTTGATTAAATGTCTTAACGTAACTATTTGCCGGAGAACTTTTATGCCAGACTGGACCAAGAAATTTAAAGCCGAGTACGACTATGCGCGCGGCTGGCTTGCCAATGAAGCTAACTTCGATACGGAGTGGCAGCCATTGGTTAAAAAACTATACAAATTGATGGATGCCGAGGGCTTCGATCCCAGTTACGCCTCTGCCTTATCCGATCTCAGGAAAGACGTTAAACACGGGGATAAGACTTTTTTGGGGCACAAGACCGTTACCGAGGATCAGGGTATTTTAAAGGCCGTCGGAGCCTGGACCGATAGCGGCAACAGTGTCGTCGAGTCCAGAGCCAAGATGCGGGCAGCCGCTCTCAAATTGCTGCGTCATGTCTATTTGCTGAATCGTTGGGGTAGCCGCAAGGTTTGGATCGTTTCCTTGCCCACGGAACTGCGCGACTGGCCTTCCGACGATCTGCATGGACGGGCTAACACCGAAATGGCGGCTAGGCTATTGCTCAGGAGCAATTCGGAAATCTTTAACGAGGAAGCCAAAAAACACCTGGCTTCCGCTACCCGCCATGGCTTGGCCTGGTGTCAGAAAACCGGCATGGTGCTGGCGAATGCGGCCAAGGCGGCGGAAGGCGGCAAGCATAAAAGCGAAATCGGTTCGTTGGAATTGGTCAAACGGTGGTTTGCAGACCCTGCGACATCGAATGAGGATTTGAAGACCTATATCGCCAGGCTGACGAAAGGCTTCAAAGACATCATTGGCATGCTCAACAAGGGGCATTTCGTGCTGACCGATTGGGTGCCCTTGCGTAACGCTACTACGGCCAACGATATCAGTTTTTTGAATAGCGAAGCTTTTACCTTCACCAACAAAGCCGAAGGCATGGACGTAGTCTATATCGAGAAATCGTTTTTCGTAGATCATCCTGGTAGCGTACTTCCGGGACATAAAAACTGGACGCGGGTTATCGTGCACGAACTGACCCACTTGGTTTGCGGCACGGAAGACGTGAATATCGGCAATGCCCGTTACGCATGGTACGGCATCGGGCCACACGCAGGATTTCCGGGAAGTGCGGCGATCAGAAACGCCGATAGCTGGGCGTTTTTCTGCGCGGATTGCGCCGACATGCTGACGGAAAGCGAACGCAATAAAGCATTGAAAATCATATGAGGTCGAAGTTTTTTGTTTTTGACTTCAGGGCGGCTGCACTAATCGCGTTGCAATTCGTCAATGCCGGTTGCGATGCGGCCGACACACCACAAGGTAATAATTTGGAGAATCGACCTATGAATACCCCTCCATCCGCAAGTCGCCCGCCGGCGCCGGAAGTTCTCGCTATCGATGCAGGTAATGTCAGATACGAACAAGATCGCACCGACGAGCGTCAAGGTGACCAGAACGGCGGTTATTTGGCCGCTATCGACAGCAAAACAGGCGAACGCTTGTGGCGGCTAAAGGTCTACGATGTGCCCGACGCTCGTGCAGCTGGCGTAGAGGGTGGCGGTATTTATTTTCGTGCTATGCGCCTGGTTGACGAAGGTAGGGGGCTGGAAATTGAAAATGAAGTCGGCGGCGTGTATCGCGTCGATTTGACTTCGCGCAGCGTACAAAAACTGGCTGGGCCGCCCGATGAGGAAGCGCCAACGCCGGTCAGCCCGAAACCCTCGCCGGAATAAGCCGACAATCGCGTTATCTCCTTGGGTTGTTCTTTTAGCGATGTGAGCCCCCTATCGGCGAGTCGGTCCGATGGGGGCGACCAACCCTCAGAAAATTAGTTTCACTATTTCGACCCCAAAATCCGCAGCCCCATTTGTTCAGCAAATCCGCGGTAAAGGATCGTCTTCCAATTCCTGCAAGATGCGCTCGCCGCCGAGTTCGGTCTCCAAACTGACCGTCGGTTTGCCGCTGTGGATTGCGCCGATAACGGCCGCGTCGGCATAGCCCAAGCCGTGCAAGCGGTCGACGGCCAGTTCGGCGTTTTCGGGGGCGATGACGGCAAGCACTCGGCCTTCGGATGCCAGATACAGCGGGTCGTATCCGAGTATCTCGCAAACCATGCGCACCGGTTCCCGCACCGGAATGTGTCTCTCCAATAGTCGAACACCATATCGGGTGGCATGGGCGATTTCGTGGGCGACCGTAGCCAGTCCGCCGCGGGTCGGGTCGCGCATGAAGCGCAAGCCGGGTAGCTCGCAGAGTGCTTGGGTAACGGGCAATACGCTGGCAGAGTCGGATTGCAGCTCGCCGGACAAGCCGAATTGTTCCCTAGCCAACAGCACGGCGGTGCCGTGATCGCCGACCGAGCCGCTCAGTACGACCGCATCGCCCGGCCGGATTTGGTCCATGCCCAATTTGAGTTCGGGCCTGCGTAGGCCTATGCCGGTCACCGCGAAGTAAATGCCGCCGCCCTGGCCGCGGCGCAGCACCTTGGTATCGCCGGCCACGACGTTAACACCGGCCTCTGTGCAAGCGGCCGCCATCGCCGCCAAAACCCTGTCCAACAGCGCGACTTCCAGGCCTTCTTCGATAAAGGCGTTTAGGCTCAGATAGCGCGGAATCGCGCCGGAAACGGCTAAATCGTTGACGGTGCCGTGCACGGCCAGACTGCCGATATTGCCGCCGGGAAATTCCAAAGGATCTACGGTAAAACCGTCGGTCGTCATCATGATTTCGCCGGCACCGGCTTCCGAGGGTAAGCGTGCTGCGTCGACGTTGGTATCCAACAATTCGTTAGCTAGATGATGGGCAAACAAGGATTCGATCAGCTCGCGCATCAATCTCCCGCCGTTACCGTGGGCGAGGGCGATATGGGTTTCTGGAAACGGCCTTACTGTCGTCATGGGGCTTTAACATTGTTTTGATGAACATGCTACCGTTAAACGGAGCGGTTAAGGAATATGCGCAAAATAACTTCTCGAAACAGTAAGCATGGTGGAGGTTCGGTGACTCGCTCGACAGGACGCCGTGAATACGTCCATGTAGGCTTGGCGGCTATCCCTGCCGCCGACACCTGTCAATCGAGTCACTGAACCCCATTTCCGAATTTGAAGAAGTTACTTCATGCTCATTCCTAAGCCTTAGTTTATCGCATAGAGGCCTACGGTGGTGATCCAATGCTTGGGTAATTCAATAAACGCATATACTGTTGTATCCCTAAAAATTAGCTGTTTTAAATGAATGCGACATTGATCCAAATGACCGTGTTGATGCTGTGCGGGGCCGGTTGGCGCTTATTTCCGCAGCCTGGGCTGTCCGCCGACCAAACCCGACTGGCCTTGACTAGCGTGGTCTATTATTTTTTCCTGCCGGCGATGGTCCTGGATGTATTGTGGACGGCCGATATCGGCTGGCAATCTTTCCGCTATAGTGCCTTAGGCTGTGCGACCATACTGCTGGGCGTCGCGGTCTGTTGGCTGCTGATCAAATCATTCAAGTTCAAAAACCAGCAAGCGGGAGCCATGATATTGGCGACAGCCTTTCCGAACGTGACCTATTTAGGCTTGCCCGTGCTGGAGCAGGCATACGGTAGCTGGTCGCGATCGGTCGTGATCCAAATGGATTTATTCGCCGCGGCGCCGTTGGTATTTACGTTGGGTATTTCGCTGGCCCGCTATTTCGGTACTGCCGAGGAAGCCAAGCCTAAGTCTTTATTGGGATTTTTCAATGCACCGCCTTTTTGGGCCGCGTTCTTAGCGGTGGGCTTGAATTTGGCTAGCGTGCCGGTGCCGCCTTGGTTGGCCGGATTGCTGCAAAAGTCGGCTGCGGCCGTCGCGCCGTTGATGATATTTTCGTTGGGGCTGGCTTTGAGCTGGCGGGCAATTCGGCTGCGTAACTTACCCTACATCGTACCTATCGTCGTTTTAAAGCTACTGCTGTTGCCGTGGGCGGCGCTACACATGGCCGATATTTTGCAATTGCAAGGCAAGTTCAAGGCGGCGGCCGTACTGGACTTGGCCATGCCCAGCATGCTGTTGGGCGTGGTG
>JAQTYP010000534.1 GCA_028688235.1 Methylomonas sp. | reverse complement strand
GTAAAGGTTGCACGTTATCCCTTGTGCTTCAATGAGGCCCCGGCGTGATGCCGGGGAATGCCAGTTGAGCCAGTATTAACCGATGTAAATCCCGTTGCTTCAATGAGGCCCCGGCGTGATGCCGGGGAATGCAGCGCGGGCTGGAGGCCTTGATTGGCGTGGCCTGCGCGGGCCGTTTGCGAGAGCTTATTTTTGACGGCCGGCAAACTATAGCGAATGGCCTATAAAACCAGCAAACAGTTTTTATAATCGCCTTATTTTTAAAGAACTTAACCATCGCGAGCGCTGACGGGGTTTTACGCGGCACGGCAGCGCTCGCCGGACGGCGGCAAAAAAATATCGCTTTCACACAATCACCGGCTGCCGCTCCACGACATCGAAATCCTTGCCCAAACTGACCACCGAAGGTTTAACGGTTTCCGCCGGGCCGATGTTGACGATCAGAATATGGTCTTCGCTATGATGAATGATGCCGTCGAGCAACGCAATCAGTTCCGCGTGGCGCTTGCGGCTCATTCGGCATTGAAACACCGACAGTTGCAACCAGTCGCCGTAGCCCTTCATCAGCCGAAACACCCGCCGCCAACGCTTGGGATCGCTAATGTCGTAGGTGACGATGTAGAGATGTTCGTAGGCCGCCATCAGCGCGTCGTGAAATTGGGATATTCCGGCAATTCGCCGAGCAGATGGCGTCCGAACAATCTGGCCTGAATCTCGAACAAGCGCCGGTAATCGACCCGATAACCGAACAGCGGATGGGTAATTTCCTGGCTCAAGCGCCGTTCGAAGGCGGCGATGAAGCGCTTGCGCCCGCCTTCGTTCAAGTTGACGCTGCCGGCACAGCTGACGAAATCGGTCGGCCGCACCTCGCCGTTGTTGATGACTTGCAGCACCGTGGAATCGGCGATGATGGGCCGAAAAGGCTCCATCAAATCCAGCGCCAACGCGGGACGGCCGTAACGCGGCTGGTGGTAAAAGCCGCGATAAGGGTCCAGGCCAACCGCGCTCAAATTCATCGTCCAGGTCCGCGCCAGCATCGAATAAGCGAACGACAGCAAGGCATTGACCGGATCGGTTGGCGGTCGCCGGTTTCGGGTATTGAAGTCGAAACTCATTTGCTTGCTGTCGTCCGGCTTTTTGATCAGTTTGTCGAAGGCCCCGAAATACAAGGCCGCCGCCCCGCCCTCTATGCCCAGCAACTGCTGCAAATCGGTCGCGCGCAATGCCTTGTCGGCGAAATTTTTCAAGCTACTCAACAAAGGCTCAGCCGCTTCTTCGGCGCGCCAATTGCGCCTTGCCAACGTGCGACAGTTTTGAATCTTGGCCCGTACCAAGTTGCGGGCAATCGCCAGACAGATCTTGTCGTCGAAGCTGGCCTTGTATTGCGCGGTGCGTAGCTCGACATTCTTGTGGCCGGTACCAACGGTGTGGCCGATGAACCAGCCGCCGTAACTGTGCCAACTGACCGGAATCTCGCGCTTCATCAAATCCTGCAAGCAAGGCGTGGTGATGTAGACGTTGCCCATCACCACCACTTGCGAGGTATCCACCAAGCGTGCCGTTTGGACCTTTTCGTCGTCTATGCTGATTTCCAGTTCCTCGCCCTTCTTGCCTATCTTGGCCTTCCACGCCTGCACATACACCGGCAAGGCTTCGTCGCGCATTACCGCCAACGGCCGGGGTTCGATGTCGGCATGGCGCAGATAATTGACTTCGTCCGGCAGACAAATGCCGACCAGCGAACAGGCCGGACATTTAGGGCTGTCCAGCAAGGGCTCCGGAATATGGCCGCCGGCGGCGATCAGGCGCAGGCCGTTGATGGCGTTGTGGGTAAGCTGCTCGAGTTCGTCGTCGAACGCCACCCTCACCCGCTCGCGGCTTTGCACGAAATACAAGACGCCATCCTCGCAGACGTAACCGTGTTCCCGCAACACCATGCCCTGCACGCAAAGCTGCACCCGTTCCGGATCGTAAGCGCCGCGCGCCACATGCGGACGCTTGCCGCGTTTGTAATCGACCGGCGTCACCGCGCCGTCCTCGGCCTCGATCAAATCCAGCTTGGCGATCAAGCCCAGCCGATTGGACGACAAGGTAATCGAACGGCCGTGGAGTTTTTCGCCGTCGTCCAACTCCTCGGCTTGCGGAAAGCTCTTGGACGGTTTGTCGACGCGGCGATGGGCATGGTCGCCTTCCACGGTATCCGCCGACGCCGCCCACTCGCCCTGCACCCATTCCAGATAGGCCAGGCGTGGACAATACTGATATTCGTTGATCATCCGCGCCGGCAGCAACGGCATGTCGCCGGATAATTCCGGGAAGGGCAAGGGTAGTTCCAACTGAATGGGTGGGTGCTCGTTGTCTGTCATTTTGTATTACAATTTGTCATCATCATTGCATTACCTGGAGCCTGTCATGCCCGCCATCAGCCTGCGTTTACCCGACGATGTAGAAGCCAATCTCAAAGCCGAAGCCCAACTGGAAGGCAAAAGCCAATCAGAAATCGCCAGACTGGCGATCACCGAATACCTGGCCCGCCGCGAACGCGAGCGGTTTATGGCGGAAATGGTGGCGGCGGCGCGCGCTTTGGCTAACGATCCGCAAGCCAGGGCGGAAGCGCTGCAAATTGCCGAAGATTTCGACGCGGCGGACGATGGCCTGGACCGACTGATTGCCGAAGAACGCGCCGCCGGTATCGACCCCGACGAAA
>JAQTYP010000533.1 GCA_028688235.1 Methylomonas sp. | reverse complement strand
AACTCGAAAAAATCGATGACCCATTGCTTGCTTGCCAAGTAATGGGGCAAGTCATGGCCGTTTTTAAGGTGATTAAGCTCTTGGGGACTGAGGTGTAAGTTATGTTCAGCGGCCAAAATGAATTGGCCTTGTTCGTTTTTCAACCAAAGGCCGCCGCCGCTGCTTTCTACCAGATTCATCAACGTGTCGATGATGAAGCGCTTTAGATCTTCAAGTGATTCGAGTTGAGCTAAGGCCTTGCTGATTTTCAGCCATTCTTCGCGGTAATCGTAGTTATAGTGGAAAAAATGCTTGCTGAAGTAAACTTTGGCTAAAGCCCGAATTTTGCCGGATGTAAAAGAGATAGCCAATAATAGCAACGCAAGGAAAATGAATACCGTTTGAAGCAAGTCTCCCCATTCGGCATTGGTTTGTTTCACGTAATAACCGGCGGCGGACATCAGGATCAGATAAATGCCGCATCCGAATAGTATGCTGGTATAAAAAACAGTCGTGCGCGGAGCCGTTTGCTCGATTCCGGGTTCAGCCAATGTCAGACGGTAATGGGCGACGGCCAACATGGGGGTGATCAGTGCATTGATGATGCCGCGCGATTGCCAAAGGGCGATATCGATGTGCTTGTATAGTAGGGATTTGCTATAGCCCAAAAAGTCGACGATAAATAGAGCCCCTAGGCCTAAACAAATGAACTTGATATTCCAGCGTTGGCTTAACGGTGTATTTCGGTAGAGCTGTTCGATTAAAATCAGGCCGACGATGGCAAAAAGTACATGGGAAAAAAAACGGGGGTCTTGGTGGCTCCAACTAAGGATAAATTCGAGGAAGTCCGGAAATGCCTCTATACTTAACGTGAAAAGGATCAAAAAAACCAGGGGGATTGTCAGCGGTGTTTGAATGAAAAACTGAATACGGCCTCCCGCGGATTGCCTCGAGAGCAGAATCGTTAAGAGTGAGAGCCAGGCAATGTTGCGCAAGGTTTCGAAAAGCAGGGTGTCGGCTAAAAACACATCGGGGTCTAGTGAAGAATGCACGATGGATGAGCTCCACGCAGCGGAAACCAAACAAGCCATAGTGAAAGTCAAGTTTTGGGCTCTTCTTGACAGTGCAAACAAGAACAAGGCGGAATAAGCAATGGCGCTGCTCAAGTAGCTGTAAAATATGAAGTTTTCCATTTGCCGGTTTGTTCGATCAAGGTTTCGTGATGGACTGGAGAAATTTAATTTTAGTATTATAACGTCAAGGTTGATTGGGTATTGCGGTCAAAACAGGTAGGCATGAAGCGCATTGTTGACGAGATATTGAGCAATCCTCAGTTTTCCGAAGGCTCGGCATGGCGTCGCCTATGGATTAAGGCGGGAACCAAAATCATCGAAAAGGGTGATATCGGGAATTCGCTGTTCCTGATCGAAAAAGGTATCGTAAGAGTACTTGGCGAGGCTGAAATCGATGGTGAGATCAGGATTACACCCGGATTGTCCGACCTGGATGCCGGGGCCATATTCGGCGATATTTGCCTTTATGGTGAGCATCGTAGAACCGCAACGGTGGTTGCCGTAACGGATGTTTCTATTTTGGAGGTTAACAGCGATATGCTGAGTGTCTTTTTAGACGATCATCCTGTCCAGGGCTATTTGTTTTTGAAAGGAATGTTCGAAATCATGGCCAAGCGTTTGGAACTGGCTAACGAGCGTATCGATAAGCTATTGGCATGGGGCATCAAGGCTCACGATATCGACAAATATCTGTGAAATGATGAATGAAATTGGCCCTGATAGAGACTAATGAGTAAAGATTCAGATTTGAACCTAACCGAAAGTTTCGAGCGCTATTTCAAAGTGGAGTTGGCGTATAGCGATGCACAGAAAATGCAAGTTTACGGGGTAAGATATCGGGTTTACTGCGAAGAATTTAAATACGAAGCCGTTGATTTGTTTCCCGATCTGATGGAGAAGGATGAATATGATCAGAATTCGAAGCATTGCCTGATTATTCATCGCCAAACAGGAATGCCAGCAGGCTGCGTGCGATTGGTTCCTGCAACGGGTCCGCTCGATGTATCCCCTTTACCTTTAGAAAAATATTGCAAGGCCAGTCTCGATACAGGTTATATTGAACGGCTGAAATTAGAGCGTTCTACGGCTTGCGAGATTTCTAGGTTGGCCGTAGACGGAGCATTTAGACGCAGGGGCGGGGAAAAGCTGACGCGATTCGGTGAAATTAACGGTCTATACTTTTCCGCAAAGGAACAGCGAAGTTTTTCGATGATTGCCGTGGCGTGTTTTTTGGCGGCCACCGTTCTGACAGAGATGGATAAGCGAACCAACGTTTTTGCGATGATGGAGCCGTTTTTGCCGCGCATGATGCATCGGTCGGGTATCGATTTTCACCGGGTTGGAAAAGATGTCGACTATCACGGAATCAGGGCGCCGTACTTCATAACGACTCAATCGGCATTGGATAATATGCACGGCGAATTGCTCGATCTTTATGGCTGGATCAAGCAAGGCCTTCAGGTGGATGCCTGTGAAGCCGCTAAGAAATTGAAACTTTGACATTTCGGAAAATTAGAATTTTTGAGGGAGAATGTAGTGATATTCGGTCGAACACCAAGTAATAAAATCTATTGGCTGGTTTTACTTGCCGGTACGCTGACTCTATCGGCTTGCAATACGCCAGAAGAGGCGGCGGAAGACCATCTGCAAAAGGGTAA
>JAQTYP010000076.1 GCA_028688235.1 Methylomonas sp. | reverse complement strand
CTGCGTTCAATGCCTGTCATTATGCGATACGCACCGCAGCTGCATAGCTTGTGGGAACAGTATAAGGGGACGAGATCAGATACCCATCGATCCGATGAGCAAGCGTACGTGCGTAGGCGCGGAGGTTCAATGGCTAAAGCCGAAGCGCTGGAAGTGCTTGGGCTTAAGCCAGGTGCCAGCGATGACGACATTATACAAGCGCATAGGAAATTGATTTCCAGGCTACATCCAGATAAGGGAGGTTCCGATTATCTGGCTGCAAAAATCAATCTTGCCAAAAAAGTATTGCTGGAGGGTTAGCCGCATCATCGAATGGAACTGGCCGATGAATTTTATTATTTATAATTAAAAACAATGGCATAGGAGATTGTTTCGCGGGGGCGATTCGCGAATTTTGTACGAAATCTCCTTCCCTATTTTTTGATTTTTGTTAACAAAATCAATTAATAATAAAATTGTCTTAAAGTTAAACTGGCGCTTTGCATAAAAAGACGGTATGCTTGAATTTCATCATTTGCGAAACGGTTTGTTCGATAAAGCACATACAATCATTGTGTAATTGCGTTTCCGTCGATTCGACCAATACATTTATCGGCTTTAAGCGCGTCTGCGTTTCGAATGTTGACCCTTGTACAAATTTGTTAACCAGCAATGACAGCCCAATAATCATAAGCCTAACACCTGGAGAAGAGTCATGATGGAAGAAGCGATCGAGTTATCTAAAGAGCTAGAAATGGATAGTCCCGACATCATGTCGTTTGACGACATCGACGATGATAGCCCTGAAATCGATGCTTCCGATGGCTTTAAAGTACCGGATATCGATGTCGCCGACATCCAGGCCGAAAGCAATTTCGATGCGACGCGTGCCTACCTTAATGAGTTGAGTAAATCACAGTTACTTAGCGCGGATGAAGAGAAAATTTTCGGCAAGAGAGCCTTGCAAGGCGATCCGGATGCTCGCAAAGTGATGATAGAAAGTAATCTGCGTCTGGTGGTCAAAATTTCGCGGCGCTACTTAAACAGAGGTTTGCCGTTACTGGATTTGATAGAGGAAGGCAATCTCGGATTGATACGGGCGGTCGAGAAATTCGACCCCGACCGGGGCTTTCGTTTTTCAACCTACGCCACATGGTGGATCAGGCAAACCATAGAACGGGCCATCATGAATCAAACCCGTACCATTCGTTTGCCGATTCATATCGTCAAGGAAATGAACGTGTACTTGAAGGCGCAACGCAATCTGGCGCAGCACCTGGATCACGAACCGACCGCCGACGATATTGCAAGGCATTTGGACAAACCGGTTAATACGGTCAATAAAATGCTCAAATTGAACGAGCGGGTCACCTCTGTCGATGTCTCTTATGGGAAGGATTTCGACAAGCCTTTGCTTGAGACCATTACCGAAGAGGAGGGACGTTCGCCGGCCGAGATCTTGCAGGAAGATTTGATTCAACATAACGTCACTCATTGGGTTTATCAATTGGCCGACAAGCAGCGCGAGGTGATTTGTCGTCGTTACGGTCTATGCGGTTTCGAAAGCGCTACGCTGGAACAGGTTGCTCTCGAATTGGGGGTTACCCGCGAGAGGGTCAGACAGATTCAAATGGATGGACTCAAGCGCCTGAAAGAAATATTGGAAGATACGGGTTATTCGTTCGAATCCATTTTCAATTGATAGACACGAAAATGTTCGAGGCGTTGCCTGCTGATTGCGTCGCCTCACATAAAACTTTGCGATTGGTCCTTTTGGCGCGCTAATAATGATGCTCAACTGGTGTCCTGCTCGTAGGGAGCAGGACACCAGGCAATGCCCCGGGTCCTGACGGGGACTTAGCCGAGCCGTTTGTTAATCCGAGCCGCTAATTCATGGTTGGCATAGGATTCATGATTGTCCAGTCCCCGTAACTCGCAACGACCGCCACGCACTGCATAATCGGTTTTAAAAGTACTTACGAAGTTCATCACCGTATGGTCGATCAAGTAAGCATCGGTAAAATCGAAAATGATATTCATACCGTCAGGCAATGCCGCCAGTTCGCTTTTCAGGGTGGCGATATTGGAAAAAATCGCGGAACCCTCGAGCTTGACTACATAAGTGTCGCCGTTTTGCCGTTCAACCCGGCAGGAAATCGTTAACAGATTTTTTAGTGGGACGCCGCGTATCAGATGGATCAACAGTTTTGCCGCCATGCCGATCACAACGCCCGCCAGCAAGTTACTGGCAAGGACTCCGGCGATGGTAACGACGAATATCAGCAATTGTTCTTTGCCAATATCCAGCGATTTAACGAAGACCCTGGGCGAGGCCAGTTTGAAGCCGACATACACTAATAAGGCGGCTAAGGATGCCAGCGGAATCGCCGCCAGTAAGTGCGGAAACAGCGCAACAACCAACAGTAAAAATCCGCCGTGGAAGAAATTTGCCCAACGGGTCTTGGCGCCGTAATCGATATTGGCGGAACTGCGGACGATCTCGGCTATCATCGGTAATCCGCCTATCATGCCTGAAATCGTGTTGCCCAGGCCGATGGCAAGTAGGTCGCGGTTCAAGTCCGAAGAGCGTTGTTGAGGGTCCAATTTATCCACCGCCGTCGTACTGAGTAAGGTTTCCAGGCTACCGATCAGCGTAATGGAAAGCACGCTCTCCCAGAATGCGAAAGCGCCGATTTTGGAAAAATCGGGCAGAAATAGGCTGGCGGTGATGCTATCGGGCACCGCGACCAAATACGGACCGGAAATATCGATACCGGCCGGTAGTTTGAATACTGAATCGGGTTGAAAGTGATTCAGGTCGAAGCCGTAGCCTAACGCTATGCCGCCGACTATGGCTAATAACGGCGCAGGGATTTTGTTTAGCATGGGCTGGCGTAGGTGAGGCCAGCCGACTAAAACAATAAGAGACAGCCAGGCGATCAAGGCGATCTTAGGCACAAAAAACGCTTGGGCTTGCCATAGCTGCGCGATGCTTGCCAGTATGGTCGGCGCATCCTGAACCTTGACCCCGAGCATCACAGGGAGTTGTTTGGTGACGATGATGATTCCAATCGCCGCCAGCATGCCATGGACGACAGAAGATGGGAAGAATGACACCAAACGTCCGGCTTTAAAATATCCCAGTATCAGTTGGAATAGGCCGGACATGACGATTGCCGCCAATGTAAAGTGGTAGCCCGCCCAGCTATCGCCATGGCCCAAGTTTTGGACCGAGGCCAGAATGACGACAATCAGGCCGGCCGCGGGGCCGGTAATCGTCAAATGCGAGCCGTTGATATGCGAAACCACTAAGCCGCCGACGATGGCGGAAATGACGCCGGACATCGGTGGAAATCCGGAGGCGACGGCCACGCCCAGACATAAGGGGAGTGCGATCAGAAACACCAAAAAGCCCGCCGTCAAATCGGCTTGCCAGTGTCGGCCTAAGTGAGTCAGGCTGCCTCTTATGCCAGAGTTTCGCGTTGTGGCGTATTTCATCCTGTCTTCCTTTTATGATGTTATGAATGGGTGGCGCTGTTTTTACTATTAAAATAGTGAAATGTCTAGTATGATAATATTTTAATGGTTATTGCTGTGGCGCCATGTCTAGGTGCGGCGAGCTAATGATGGCTTGTTTTAGATTTGGTTTTGCTTTCAGATTCAATTGAGCGGATGGTCATACTCAATATCCAAATTTTTAATTTTTGATTGGAGTTCCATCATGCTGACGCTTGTTGTACGAGGTTTACCTGCCGCCGCCACCGAATCCGGTGTGCATGATCTGTTTGCCACTTATGGCAAAGTGTTCGGCATGAAAGTGAATCAAGACTTTTTTACCGGCCAATTGCGCGGTTTTGCCACGGTTGACATGGAAGGTCACGAAGCCCGCGCCGCAATCGCGGGTCTGAACGGCAAGGATTTTCTCGGCAAGACCATTTACGTCGACGTCGATAAAGGCGTAAAGGGCAAACGCGGGCGTCGTTGATTTTTCGCGGGTGACTCTGATAGACGGAAGACTGTTCGATTTACTGTTAAAATAGTTATTTCGATCCATTCGCCTGCCGGCATGAAAAAAGCGCCAAAAGGACTTTTCGAACCCTCTCAAAAAGCCGCCGAGCAAGTGATGGCCGACACCAATTTGTCTAGCCTGGGGGCTAGGGTCAGATATTACCGTGAGCGCCTGGGCTTGAGTCAGGAGGAGTTGGCTTTGCAAGTTGGCGCGGCTCAGCAAACGATACAGAGTTTGGAGTCCGGCAAAATCAGAAAGAGTACATTTTTGCCGCACATTGCCAAGGCTTTGGGCATAGACTTCGATGCGCTACTGTTTGGCAATGATCAACCGGCGCGGATTCAAAGCATGCGTCCGCTATTGACAGCAACGGCTCGCCGTGTGCCGCTGTTTGCGACTCGCGATAGTGAGGCCGTGCAGGCCTTCTTGCTGGATCAAACGGTGCTGTCGCCCAGCGGCAAATGGGTATCCATGGATTATTCCTTGCCATTCGCAGATTCCGGAACCCGGTTGTTTGCCGTTAAATTGAACGTCAGCGACGAGGCCTTCCAGCCGGATTTTCGTCCCGGCGATCAGCTGCTGGTCGATCCGGATGCACCGATACAGCCGGGCGATTCGGTCGTCGTATCCAAACCAGGAGAAGAGCGTCTGAATGTGTGCCGCTATCGCGTGTTATCACAATCGGGAAGTCGTATCGATTACGAATTGGTGGCGCTGCATCCCGATTTTCCCGGCATAGGCGGAGCCGAATTATCATCGGTAAAAATTCTGGGGCCGGTCATCCAAATGCGTCGACCGATATCGAGCCGAGTGCGCCTGGCTGTACTGGAAGAGCAATATCGATAGCCTTCCATTCTAATGATCAACCTTTAATTCTTAACTTTTATCTCGATAAAACAATGACTAATCTACCCAATTGTCCGAAATGTGGTTCCGAATTTACCTATAGCGACGGTGACCAGTATATTTGTCCGGAATGCGCGCACGAATGGGCGATCAGCGGGCATGCCGAAGGGGCCGGCGATGAGCGTGTTATCAAAGACGCTCACGGTAACGTATTGCAGGATGGCGATAGCGTGACGGTGATCAAGGACCTGAAAGTAAAAGGCTCGTCACTGGTGGTCAAAGTGGGGACCAAGGTCAAAAATATACGCTTGGTTGACGGCGACCATGACATCGATTGTAAAATCGACGGCATAGGCGCGATGAAGCTGAAATCGGAATTCGTCAAAAAGGCCTGATCGTTTCAGTCCGGAGTGGATGGGCTTGGTTGCGCTCATCGGTTCACCTCCCGCACTTCGTGGGAATGCGACTTGAACCTTCGCACTTCGGGACGCCGGGTTGTCCCGTTGGCGCCCGCTAGAAAATTCTCGTGATTTTCGTGGACGAAATGATTTTTGGGCTACCAACTTAAGCCGGGACAGTCAGAGGTTAAGCCGTTCGTGGTGAGAAAAGTCGAACCATGAATGGCTTAACCGCTCGCCCTTCGACAAGCTCAGGACGAACGGTTAAGCCTCCCTCTTTGTCCCGTTTTAAACGAGAAGCCGATTTTTGTAGGTTTATGAATAAAAGCGATTTCAACTACCACCTTCCCCCTGATCTGATTGCACAGAAACCCTTGTCAGAACGTAGTGCCAGTCGTTTGTTGCGACTGAATAAGCAAACCGGGCAAGTGGTCGACGCCTTATTTCGCGATTTTATCGGCTTGCTGACGAGTGACGACCTGTTGGTATTCAACGATACCAAAGTTATTCCGGCGCGCTTATATGCGAGCAAAGATACCGGGGGCAAAGTCGAAATTTTGATCGAACGCATAGAAGATAAGCGCCAAGCTTTGGCTCATGTTCGCGCCAGCAAATCGCCCAAACCGGACTCGTTGCTGCATTTACAAAACGGGGCGGTCTGCCGGGTGTTAGGGCGTGAGCACGATTTGTTTCGCCTGCAGTTCGAAACCGAAATGACCTTGTTGGAGCTGTTGGCCGAAATCGGCCATATGCCGCTGCCGCCCTATATTGAAAGAGAGGACGACGAAGACGATCTGGATCGTTACCAGACCGTATTTGCCAAGCAGGCGGGAGCCGTAGCGGCACCGACAGCCGGTTTGCATTTCGATCAAGAGATTATGCAAGAGTTGCAACAAAAAGGCATAGCGCGCAGTTTCGTGACTTTGCATGTCGGTAGCGGCACGTTTCAACCGGTACGGGTCGACGATTTGAGTCAGCACGTCATGCACAAGGAGTTTTTCCAGGTTTCGAATGCCTGTGTCGAGGCCGTGCATGCGGCGAAAGAACGCGGGGGTCGGGTAGTGGCTATTGGTACCACGGCGGTCAGGGCGCTGGAGTCGGCATCGCTTGCCGGCGAGTTACAGGCAGGCTGCGGCGATACCCAGCTATTTATCACGCCCGGCTATCGCTTCAGAACCGTCGATGGCATGCTGACGAATTTTCATTTGCCCGAGTCGACGCTGTTGATGCTGATCTCGGCATTCGCCGGATACGATGCTGTCATGAACGCCTATCGTCACGCGATAGCACAACGCTACCGCTTCTTCAGCTACGGCGATGCGATGGCGATTTTGTAAGAGGGTCGACTGTGGGAGGAAGCCATCGTATCGGCGATGGCTTCCTCTCTATCGATGATTTTCAACGCAAACCGGGCCTATCCATCGAGATGCAACCCGGACAATTTAACTGGCTGGCGGCCAATTAATGCGCTTTGCCCGCTTCGGTCGCCTCCGGTACTTCGATCAAGCCGCCGGTTTTGACGTCGTAAATGTAACCATAAACGGGAATGTTGTCTGGCACCAGAGGGTGGGCCTTGATGCGCTTGACGTCTTCCAGCACGCTTTCGGCTTGATTTTTGATGGTCAACCAATTGATATATTTGCCGTCGGTCGAACCGGGACCTTCTCCGCTGTCGTGCCAGCCGGAGGCGTCGACACTGGCGGTTTTCAAGCTGCTAGCCAATAAGTTGCTCATGATTTCGTTGGTGAAGGTTTCCATGCCGCAATCGGTATGGTGAATGACGAACCATTCTTTGGTACCAAGCAATTTATAAGAGATGACCAGCGAACGGATCGCGTCGTCGCTGGCGCGGCCGCCGGCGTTACGTATCACGTGGGCGTCGCCTTCGGATAAGCCCGCATATTTGGCAGGGTCCAGACGGGCGTCCATGCAGGTCAAGATGGCGAACTGGCGTGCAGGCGGCATGACCAAATCGCCCTTGTTGAAATTGGCCACGTACTCGCGGTTGGCCAGCAAGACTTCGTTTAATGCTCTGCTCATAATAACCTCTGATGTGTGAAAAAGTGCCCGGCCCCGCTCATGCAACCGGACGAACGACTATATACGGCACTCATTGTATACGGAATTCTTATTCCTGCAGCCATAAACAACTGCCGCCTGCCTTGGCAATTTTTTCCAGACGGTGTTGGTGCGCCGCAAGCTCGTCTTCGCCGCAGTGAATCACCTTTAATTTCGGTCGGTCTTCGGATAGACGCACTATGGCTTGACTGGTTGTCTGTTCTATCTGGTCGCCTTCGTCCAATAACGAGGCTTGCCCGCCCGTCATGATCACATACACATCGGCAAGAATTTCGGCGTCCAGCAAAGCGCCGTGTAAATCCCTGTGACTGTTGTCTATGCCGTAACGTTTACACAAGGCATCGAGGCTATTGCGGGCGCCTGGATGTTTTTTGCGCGCAAAGGCCAGCGTGTCGAATACCGTGCTGTTACCCTCTACCGTACGGGATGGGTTTCCCAGTAGCGCCAATTCGTGATTCAAAAAGCCGACATCGAACGGCGCGTTATGGATAATCAATTCCGAGCCGGCGGTAAATGCCATGAAGTCATCGACGACATCGGCAAAGCGGGGTTTATCTTGCAAAAATTCGTTGGTGATGCCATGCACCTCGATGGCTCCGGCGTCGATTTCCCGATCCGGATTCAGGTAGACGTGAAAACGATTCTGCGTCAAACGGCGATTGACCAGTTCCACGCAGCCGATTTCGATGATTTTATGGCCTTCCTTGGGATTGATGCCGGTCGTTTCGGTATCGAGCACGATCTGACGGTGTTGCTTGGCGGTTTGAGGCATGGGGCTTATTTCTGACAAAAGGATTTCAACAATTCGGATTGTACTTGGTAGAGCGGCTGATCGCCGGGCTCGGCCCTTAAATACTGGCCGTTGTTCTGCAATATCCAGGCTTGGGAATTGTCGTTCAAATTCGCTTTGAGATCGCGCAGTATGCGCTCGCCGAGTTTTTTGTCGGTAATCGGGAAGCAAACCTCGACGCGTCTGAACATGTTTCGATTCATCAGGTCGGCGCTGGCGGCATAGATGGCCCAGTCTCCGCCGTTATAAAACGCATAAACACGGGAATGCTCCAGAAAGCGGCCGACGATGGAACGTACCTCGATGTTTTCCGATACGCCGGGGATTCCTGGGCGCAGACAGCAAATGCCGCGGACTATCAATTTGATTTTTACTCCGGCTTGCGCAGCCCGATACAAGGCCTGTATGGTTTGTTCCTCGACCACCGCGTTGACTTTCATGATGATTTGCGCCTGCTTGCCTTTTTTGGCCTGTTCGATTTCCTTGTCTATCATCTTCAGCAAGCCGTGGTGCAGCGTAAAGGGCGACTGCAGCAGTTTGTTCAGCTTGGTGACCTTGCCCAGACTGGTCAACTGCATGAAAACCCGGCGCACGTCCTCGCACAGTTCTTTTTCGCAGCTAAACAGGCCGTAATCGGTATATAAGCGTGCGGTTTTCGGGTGATAGTTACCGGTGCCCAGATGCACGTAATTGCGCAGCACGTTGCCTTCCTTGCGTATGACCAGGCACATTTTGGCATGGGTTTTATATCCGACGACGCCGTACACCACATGGGCGGCGGCCTCCTGGAGCTTGGCGGCCAATCCGATGTTGTCCTTTTCGTCGAAGCGGGCGCGCAACTCGATGACCACGGTGACTTCTTTGTCGGCACGGGCCGCTTTGATCAAGGCCGCGACGATGGGCGAATCCAGGCCTGTACGATAAAGTGTTTGCTTGATCGCCAGCACGTCCGGATCGGCGGCGGCCTGACGTATGAAATCCACGACCGGCATGAACGATTCGTAGGGATGATGCAACAAGATATCCTGTTTTCTGATGCAGGCAAAAATATCCTTGTTGCGGCTGAGTGCGGCCGGCAAGCCGGGTTTGAACGGCTGAAACTTCAGGTCGTTGCGATCGACCATGTTATAGAGTGTCTGCAGTCGGTTCAAATTGACCGGTCCATTGACCAGAAACAAACGATCGACGGTCAATTCGAAACGCGCCAGTAGGAAGTTGACGGTTTCCTCCTGACAGTTCGCATCGATTTCCAGACGGACTTCGTCGCCGTAATTGCGCATGGCCAGTTCGCCCTGTACGGCCAACATCAAGTCGTCTATCGCATCGTCGTCCACAAATAAATCGCTGTTGCGGGTCACCCTGAACTGGTAGCAACCCTGTACCGTCATGCCGTTGAACAGTTCGGATACGAAGGCGTGAATAATGGAAGACAAAAATACGAAATCGTAAGGTCCGCTATCGGTTTCGCTAGTCGGAATCTGTATGATGCGCGGCAACGCCCTCGGCGCCTGCAAGATGGCGCGGCCGCTGTTGCGCCCGAAGGCATCCTTTCCGGTCAAAGAGATAATGAAATTCAAGCTCTTGTTTAAAATGCGCGGGAAAGGATGAGCCGAATCGAGTCCAACCGGGCTCAAGATCGGCATCAATTCTTCGACGAAATACTTCTCCAGCCAGGCTTTTTGCGAATCGCTCCAATTGTCGCGCCGCAAAAAACGAATGTTCTCGGCTTTCATGCAAGGAATCAGCACGTCGTTAAGCACGCGGTACTGCTCGTCGACCAGTTCGTGCGCCTTGAACGATATTTTTTCCAGTTGTTCCCGTATGCTCAGGCCGTCGATGCTGATGGCGCTGTTATCCATTTCAGCCATCTGCAACAGACTGGCCACGCGCACCTCATAAAATTCATCCAGATTCGAACAGGAAATACATAGATAATTCAAGCGCTCCAGCAGAGGCAGGCTTTCGTCCAGCGCCTGGGCCAATACCCGGACGTTGAATTCCAACAGACTTTGTTCGCGATTGATGTAAAACTCAGAGCTGGTCAGATCGAGCGGGATGATTTCAGGCGTGTTCATGTAAGCTTAACTGATGATCTTGGGCTGTGTAAGTATAAAGTAAATCGACCGTATTAGCCTCGGCGCGTATGCCATCTCGAACCAGCGATCTGTTTTCAATCATCGTCGATGGAATCATGTTGGCCCAGGCCATGGCTTTGCGCTGGATGGGTAGACGGTGTGCGGCGCTACACTCGCGCTGAAAACGTTAGGCGCATACACTGGTGGTTTACGCAAAAGTCCAGCAACTTGATGCTAAAGCGCTAAGATTCGAGACTTTGTAGATCAAGGGTAGTGGACATTTGTGGCAACTCATCAATAAGTCACTGGGTATTTTAAATCAATGGCTTACAATATCAATAGAGGGATGTTGATTTTTGATAATGTCATAAATTAGGGTAATCTTTAGGATTTGATAAGGAAAAAACAATGGCCGAAATCATCTCGCGTAGCGCAAACGAAGTAACAATCCAAGTCACCGTAAAACTGAGCGGCAGTTTGTTGGACATGGAAAGTACCATATTAGACGGCTGCAATGAAATGGGCTGCTTGGCCACGATCGAAGCGTTGAGAAAATTCGATACGGATGGGAGTCCGATAAAAGTAGGCGACACCAAACTGACGGCGCGTGCCAAGGATAATAAAGCCTATCAGACCCCATACGGCGAGGTACAGTTAGAG